>CAYWFU010000023.1:0-40120 GCA_964457585.1 uncultured bacterium
ATTTAATACGAATAGATTCTGCCAGCATTTTTAATTGCTCTAATTCATTATCATCATTTATCAAGGAAGTTGTTTTCGATTTTTTTGAAAAAGGGATAAAGTCGGGATACACCCTGATTTCTTTTTATTTTCTTTTTTAGTTTCAATTGTATCAGGGCTTATTCCCTTACCTTTCAATGAAATTGCAATTATTTTATTATCATTATCATTATTGGTAATTAATAAATTTGCTGTTAAAACTGCTGCAATAGTTGGGGAAAAAGATATTTCTAAATCAGTTGAATCGCATGGAGATATAATATTATTTAATGAAGAACCCTGCGGTCAATGGCATTGACATTAAATTGACGATTGAGCATTGAGCATTGACAATTGAGCATTAAGAGCTAAAATAATACTATGGCAAAAGGTGATGATATTCAAGAAAGATTAATCAATTTTGCAGTGAGAATAATCAATCTCAATTCATCACTGTCGAATACTCAAGCAGGATGGTTTAATGCTCAATGCTCAATTGTCAATGCTCAATGCTCAATTTAATAATATATTTAGTGTCAATGCCATTGACCCTGCGGTAGAGACCGCATGTTTATAATACCATTCTATCGGATTCCTCCCAAAAAATGTTTCCAATAAATATTTATCTTTGAAATTCCCAATCTGCTGGATTATTGAGCCTGTTAAAAATTTTGAGATAAGACATATTTTTTTCTTATCTTTTTTAGTTGAAGGCAATCCTGTCCCATGTAAAGTAATTCTTATTATCTCATTATCACTGTCATTGCTTGAAATAAATAAATCTGCTGATATTATATCAGTTGTGACAGGTGAAAATTTTACAGTCAAAGTCGTTGATTTATTTGGCGCTACTGTATCTTCTAATAATGAATAGGAAAAATTATTTGAATAGGTACCGCTTAATTTTATTTCATTTATTTTAAGATCAGACAAACCAGTATTTGATATTTTTAATAATTCTTCGCTTGTTTTGCCGACTTCTGTTTTTTCAAATTCAATTGATGTTAGATTCACTTTAATAACAGGTGTTAAAGGCAATTCCGATTCACCTATCATTGCACTCATTGTGATCTCAGGTATAGATATATTAGATACTGAAATATAGCTAAATTCATTAGAATATAAACGGCTATTAGGATTTGAGGTATTATCGAATCTGTTATTATTACCTTTATAAAAAAGATCCTGCGATGCACCATAATATTCTTTTGCATCTAAATTTTGACTGCCGTCTGCTTCTTCAAGATCAACAAGCTTATGGTTTTCATCATCATTACAATTATTAAAAAAAATACAATCCGATAACAATAATGATTCATCAATATGCCAGATTGCGATACCTCCTTTAAATTCCGGATCAATCCGTTTAAGTCCGGAATCATAACCTGAAGGATATCTATATTCTAATAAAAAATATTGATAACTATCAGATGTAAGTATTTTTATAGCTTCAGGATTCTCAGAGGCAATTGGAAAAGTTACATTCGACTTATTAACTATTGTAGGGTCAATAAAACCAGAGTATATTTTTGACCATGCAGATAAGTGGACAGGTGAATCTCCATTATAATCATCAGTATTTGATTTTCCCCATGCACCATAAGCCATAAGATCAAATATTCCAATACCCATAGAAGTTCCATCTGTATCGTATAGATCCGGTAATTCTAACATTAAATGACCAAGTTCGTGTACAATAGCACCTATAGTAGCTCTATGATCTTTATGCATTTCACCAGCTGCTGCATAATCTTTTATAAGTCTGCCATCAAGGGTAAGAGGATTTTCTAAATGCCATCTATGCGCCCAAATTCCAGGCTTGCTTTTATCATATGCATTTTCATAACCTGCAAAAATTACCAATATTGATAGTTCATCAGGAGTGATATTCCCATCTGTGTTTTTATCAAATAAAGAAAAGTTTACATATTGATCTATATTTTGCATTACAGACTGCATAACATCTCTTACGCATTCATAATTACTTCCGCAATCTGGATGATTTTGATTAAGCTTCATCCACCCAACAATTCCATCATCCTTTTCCCCAAATGATTCCTCAGCCGGCAATATATTAAATTTTCCAAATGAGACTTCTTTATAATAATCAGCAATTGATTTTTTTGTTGATAAAAAAATAGCATCCCTAAAGCTTTCAGAGGAATTCTTATCATCATTAGATCTATCATTGAACTCTATAAGAACTACAAGCAATTTCTGGTCATGTGGAAGTATTGGAGAAGTTAATTTTCTTGATTTTATACTTTTTTTGAAAACTGATAAATTTTTTCTTCCGGCAGGTCTAATTCCTTTTTTCAGATTAATTTTTTCAGGATTTATTTCCCCAACTAAATATTTACTTTTGCTTATTCCTTCGTTTTCATCAGCTTTAGCATAATACCACCAGCCAGTTGAAGTATTCTTAATTATAGTATAGCCATCTTCTGTCTCACACCAATTAAGCCATTCATCCCCTCTCTGCCTGGCATTAAAATTAGTTCCATCAGGTTGAGTAAATTTATCAATATCAGTCATAGCTGGTACAGCATATATAAAAGTATGAGAAAATATTAGAAACAAAAATATAATAATTAATTTTTTATATAACATAATAAACACCTATTTTTTTTTAGATATACTAAACTTGCTTAGAAAATCCAGCACTGCGCCAGCACTGCAAAAAAATTTGCACCAAAAACGATTATATAAAAAACTGCTTATCAATGTAACCAAAACTAATGACCATGCTAATATAGTACCAATTTTACCAAATAAAGTTCCAAAAGGTTCATAAGATGTAAGGAAAAAATTTCCGCTAATACTTGCAACCATTACAATTATCCAGAGAATTATAAATTTAAAATATCTTGCTTTTTTTTCGATATCAGGCGGGGGGACAGTCCCAAGTCGATTTAAAGAATAAATAAATTCCTGTATCCCTCCAAAAGGACATATATAATAACAATATATTCTCCCCCATAAAAATGTAGTTAAAAGTATCAATAATATAATAATATACCATAATATGTGATTTGTAAAATTTGGCAGTTTCCAAAAAAGTATATTTAAAATATTTATTATTGAAAGAAAATTTTCAAGAAAAAAGCCTAAATATATTATTCCTAAAATTAAAGTTAAATTCCGAAGAGATTTTTTATGAGATTTAAATGCTATTACAGCTAATATAAATAGTCCTATTACAAGAGGGATGTCTTTGTTTATAAGCATATCTAGATAAATAAATTCTTCTTCTTTTGGAACAGGCAGTTTGAAAATTTTTTCTCCCATCGATCGTATACTTTTTTTAACTACCCTATTTATAGAAGTTACTGTTATAGTCGCGCGTGTAATTCCATCAACATCTTTGCCAATTTCAAAACTATTATTTACATTCAAATTTTTATACTTGCTGGTGAACCATTGTTCAGTAATTGCTCCAGCATAAGATGGGGTTTCAGAATGAGAGATGATTTTAATACCTGTTATATTTCCCTGTTTATCAAGACCAACTAAAATTTTTATAGGTCCAGCATATCCTTTTTCTCCGGGGAAAATATCTGTTGTTAGAAATATAATTCCTTGTAATTCATTTTTTTTATTGAAAACCTTATAATGAGGCGGATTATCGGATTTACTTGAAAAAAATAAAGCTTCTGGATACACATCATTAAAAAATTTCCGTTCATCCAATTCTTCGGGATATAAATATTTTTGTGATAAGTGATAGATTAAAGGAGAGAGTAAAATAGTAGTAATCATTAAATATTTAAAAATACGAACTATTTTTTCCATATTCAATCTTTATCTGGATTTGTTTCATTCCAGCCCATACTCTTTTATTTTACGATATAATGTTCGAAGTTTTATCCCAAGAATTTTAGATGCTTGAGTTTTGTTGCTATTTACATTATTTAAAGTACGTTGAATCATTTCCTTTTCAATATCATCCATTTTCATGCCTACCAATTGAGAAAAATAATCCTTCGGGGTTGTATTTATATTTTTAAAAGATTCGGGTAAATCATTATATGTGATATTACCATTTTCATTTTTTGTTATAATTATACTCTCAATTGTATTTTTTAATTCACGCACATTCCCTTGCCAATCATAAGCTAATAATAAAGATAGAGCATTCTGATCGATACCTGTAATATTTCTGTTATTTTCTTTATTATAATGATTAATAAATGCCTGCGCTAGATGTATAATATCTTCTTTTCGTTCACGTAAAGGCGGTATCTGAATATTAATTACATTGATTCTGAAATATAAATCTTCTCTAAATTTTCCTTTTTTAACTTCTTCTTCAAGGTTTTTATTTGTGGCAAATAATAGACGCACATCAACATTAATATTTTTTGTCCCGCCTACACGCATAAATTCCCGCTGTTCTATTACTCTTAATACCTTAGCCTGCACCTGCGGACTCATTTCGCCAATTTCATCCAGAAGCAATGTCCCTGTATCAGCCAGTTCAAATTGTCCGATTTTTTTATTTATTGCACCGGTAAATGCACCTTTTTCATGCCCAAACAGTTCGCTTTCCAGAAGTGATTCAGCTAAAGCCGCGCAATTGCATTTTATAAAGGGCTTGCCTGTTCTCGGGCTGTTATAATAAATAGCATTGGCAACCAGTTCCTTCCCTGTTCCGCTTTCTCCATAAATTAATACATTTGATTTTGCCGGAGCAACTTTCGCAATTTTGGAAAAAACTTCCTTCATCTTTTCAGAAACACCGATTATATTTGAGTATCCATATTTTTCAGCCACACGCTCACGCAAAGAAATATTTTCAGCCAGGAGTTCCTGTCTTTCAAGAGCTTTTCTTATAATTTCGCGTAAATGATTTATATCCTCTATGGGCCTCCTAAGATAATCATAAGCGCCTGCTTTCATAGCTTCAACAGCATTTTCAATAGTCCCATAACCTGTCAGCATTATTACTTCGCATTGAAGTAGTTCCTGTTTTGCTATTTTTAGAACTTCCATTCCATCAATTTTACTATTAGGCATTTTAAGATCTGTAATAATTAATTGAATAAGCTCTCCGGATTTAATAATTTTTTCACCTTCTTCACCTGATGATGCTTCAATAACATCATATCCTTCTTTAGTCAAAACTTCTTTAATTGCTGAGCGATTACCGCTATGATCATCAATAACTAAAATTCTTTTCATGCTCACCTCAAATTAGGCTGCCTAAGCAGCAACTTATTTGTAAATCGTGATAAGATTATAATTTATTACGATTCACGATTTACGTTTCACGATAAAGTATTTTCCGATTTACTAATTGGAAGAAATATTGTAAAAGTACTTCCTTCCCCCAGTTTGCTTGTAACAACAATTTCTCCACTATGTTCACGCACAATTTTTTGAACAATAGGTAATCCAATCCCGGTACCGCCTTCTTTTGTAGTGTAAAATAGTGTAAAGATTTTATTTTTGGTATCTTCTGACATCCCTATTCCATTATCAATTACGTCTATTTGTATCTTCCTGAGCGAATAAGTAATTTTAATAATTATTTTACCATCAGGAGAAGTAGCCTGTATTGCATTTAAAATAAGGTTAAAAATAACCTGTTTTATTTTTTTTCTATCCAGCAGAACCGCAGGTAGATTTTTTTCAATTTCCAGTGACACATTAATTCGTTTTTCATCAAATTTCGGTTTCAAAATATCTATCATTTCTAATATCATTTCTTTAACATTAGTAGCTTCTTTTTCTAACAAAACCGGTTTGGCAAAATCAAGAAAATCAGTTAATATTTTTTCCAGATGAAAAATTTCTTTATGGATTTTTTTTATTTTTGTAGTTGACTGTTCTTCAACTTTCTTGACACATTCTTCCCCTAATAATTGTATGTTTAATGCCATTGCATTTAAAGGATTGCGTATTTCATGAGCCAATCCGCTTGCCAGCTCGCCAACTAAAGCAAGTTTTTCTATTTGCAATGCTCTTTTTTCCAGATTAATGGATTTATTTATTGCTTTTGAAGTATATAAAAAAGCAATTATAATAAGGACAAAACCTATCATTGATACATAGGTGGTAATCTCTATTACTTTATTATTTGTCATACTGATAATTCGATTTTCTCTTTCCGGAGATAATCCTAATCGAATAACACCTATATCTTCCTTTCCGATTTTAATTGGTACCGGGATATCAAAGACTTTTTTGGGAAAATCTTTTAGTACTGTAACTTTATTTTCATTTATAACTACTGATTTACCTTTAAAAGCAATATCAGTTTTACGGTTATAACTGAATCCTTTTCCCTTATACTTTTTATCAATCTCTATTTTTTGTTTACTAACTTTTATTATTGTTTCGCCTTCTGTATTTTGCAATAAAACATATTCAATATTTTTATCTTTGTCTATTACTGAATGAATTAAATCAGTAAAATTATCTTTATTTGCTATTTCCTCAATTTGTTTTTTATTTTCTTTCATCATTTCTTCACGTGTAAATGATTCAATATATGCTGCAACACTTTTCCCGCGAAGAAGCTCTTCTTCTACAACAGTTTGTGTAATATTTAAATTAATCAGGAAAGTTACCACAAACATCAAAGCAAATAAAAGAATGGCGAAGAATAAAGATGGAAATAAAAATTTAAAATGTTGTTTATTAAAATTAAAATATTTTTTCATTCGGTATTCTCAGTTAATTAATGCATCGGCAAATTCTTTTGCATCAAATATTTCCATATCTTCAATATGCTCTCCTGTACCAATAAAATATACAGGAATATTAAGATTATGTTTTATAGATAAAATAATACCACCTTTTGCAGTACTGTCCAATTTTGTCAGGATTAAGCCATCTGTTTTTATTGCTTCATTAAATTCCTTAGCTTGCAAAAGAGCATTTTGCCCGGTGTTAGCATCCAGAACCAAGAGAGTTAAATGCGGCCCGGTTGGATCTATTTTTGTTATAACACGTTTAATCTTTTTTAATTCTTCCATAAGATTTGTTTTAGTGTGAAGTCTTCCTGCTGTATCTATTATCAAAATATCATATTTTTTTGACTGCGCAGAAGCTAAGGCATCATAAGCAACGCTGGCAGCATCAGCTCCAAGCTTTTGTTTTACTATATCACAGCCAGCACGATTACACCATACTTCAAGTTGTTCAATAGCAGCAGCCCGAAATGTGTCACTGGCTGCGATTAAAACTTTTTTATTTTGTCTTTGTCTGTAAAAATAAGCTAATTTCCCAATTGTAGTAGTTTTCCCCACCCCATTTACACCAACTACCATAATAATAAAAGGTTTTTTTGCTTCATCAAAAACAGGCATTGCATTATTGTTCCCCATTGTTAGCAAATTGTTAATTTCTTCTTTAAGTAAGGAATTTATTTCTTCAGGTCTTTTTATGATTTCTTTTTTTACCTTATCTTGAATAATATTAATTATTTTATGAGTGAAATTGACGCCAACATCGGCCTGAATTAATATTTCTTCCAGAGATTCTAATGTTTCTTTATCAATATCTTTTTTACCTGATATAATTTTGTTAATATTGTTTGCAATATTTTCACGGGAACGCGTTAAAGCTTTTTTAAAATTTATCCAGATCCCATCTTTTTCCATATTATTATGCTCCTGAAATACTAAAAATTATAATGATGCGGGCAGTCTTGAGAATATATTTCATAATATTTTTTTTCCATAGCAGGTGTCAGCCATGGAATTATATCGTTAATCCCATTTAAAAAGTCGGATATATTTATCACATTTGCATTTCTTTTTAATGCATTTAGTTTTGCTTTTCGGCAAAGATTTTCAACATCCCATCCAGTATACCCGGAAATATTCTCAGTAATTTTATTATAATCAAAATCGCCGGGTAAATTAATTTCCATCTTTTTTATATATAAGTTCAGCATATCTGATAGATCTTCTTTTTTAGGCGGATGTACAAAAATTTTGCGGTTAAATCTTCTTTTCTCTTTAATAATGCTTTGATCAACAACATCAATGCGATAGCATGAACCTAAAAGCATAACTCTTTTTTCCATCAACTGCAATTCATCTATTTCTTTAATATAAATTTCAGTTAAGCTGGTATCGGCAAAAGTCGGCGGTTTGCCTCTTACGCTGCCTTTCTCCCATTCATAGTTAGCTCCAGCTCTGGGAACCAGCCAGTCATTGTCAGTAATAAATAACACTGATGGGGCAAATTCGATTGATTTTTTAAAAGCTTCTTTAATAACATTGGGCTTTCCCAGCATTTCCTGTCCGGATACATATATGAATGTGGCATTGGCATCTTTTGCTGCAGCTTCAGCCAGCATTGTAATCCCTGTTCCCAGAGGTCCCCACAGCATGATACCTTTTGGGATATCAATATGCAATTTTTTTAATTCATCATATCTAAAAAGAGGCAGAGATATCATTTCTTTTAATTGTTCTTTTATTTTTTGATATCCACCGATATCGTCCCATGAAATAGCAGGTTTTCTAATATCATAATAGATTTTATGAAATTGAGACATATATTTTTTATCCCCATATACGGAAAAAGCCCGGAACTAATGAAAGTCCCAGGCTTTTATTTGAAAAGATAATTATTTTGCAGCAGGTTTGGTTTCAGTTTTTGATTCACCTTTAAATCTGTCTTTTTCTGTAACTTTGTCTGGATGACAACCAGTGCAAAATTTTCCAACTCCAGCTGTTCCCTGAGTACCAAAACGCAGATATTTGTATGCGCCATCATTTGATGGATGAAAATCATGACAGCCTGAACAATGTAACTGCCCGTCTCTTAATAAATCTTCAGGTACTTGTGCAACTTTTGGACTAGGAGTAACACATACTGGATGGGTGGTTTTTAAATTAATTTCTGGTCCTCCTTCACCGCTATGACATGCCATGCATAAAGATGTTGGTGGAGTAATTGGCTTCCCATCTCTTGGGTTTAAAAGTTTAGTATTAGCTGGTTTAGCTAATATTTTTACCCCCTGCGCCACATGAGCACTATGACACTCAACGCAACCGACGTCATGTCCTGCCGCGAAGACTGAAGTTAAGGAAAACAAACATAATAACAGAACAGCGATTCCCATTACTAATATTTTTTTCATTCTACTATCACCTCCTCGCATTATAT
This sequence comes from uncultured bacterium, assembly GCA_964457585.1. Lineage (GTDB taxonomy): Bacteria > JACRDZ01 > JACRDZ01 > JACRDZ01 > JACRDZ01 > CAYWFU01. The sequence continues at coordinate 9,145 of CAYWFU010000023.1, forward strand.
TTTTAAGCATTTTAAATTAAAACTTTTTAATTTTTATATAATATAAAGGGCTGTTATTTTTGTCAAGGGAAAAATGAAAGATAAATAATGAAAGTTAGATTAATCCCATAGAATAAGACTGTCATCATCAATTTTTAAGGTTTTTTGTTCGCAGCGAGGACAGGTCTTATATTTTTTTGGGGAAATAAGCTCAACTTTATTTTTACAGGTATTGCATAAAAAACCATTTTCTTCCTGATCTTCCCCTTCTTTAATCAATCTATTTAATACCTCAACATTTTTTTCAATACTTTCTGTTAATTCTAAAAAGTATCTGTATGCTTTCATCCCTTTTTCCAAAACAGCATCTCTGTATTTATTTGCTTTTTTCAAATCAATTACATTTAAAACAGAAATTTTTTTGCATTTATTGCAAACATAAGCTGTACTTTTCTGTATTGACCATATTGGTAATACTCCGCCGCCAATATCCAGCATTCTTGAACGATACCCGCAATTATCGCAAATCATACAAAAAGCTTCTCCCATATATAGCCCTCCTATAAAATTTCTTAGAATAATATAGTAAATGCAATTTATATTCAAGTAAAAAATAAATTTAACTAACTTGACAAACCAAATTTAATATACAATCATTTAGAAGTTAGTAAATTTAAAATTTGATTTGCACTATTTTATCCCTGCATTAAAAAGCGGGGTATTCTTAACACTTTAGATAAGGAGGGGGGGATAAAAAAAATTTATAGGTGTTCTATCTCAAATTTTTTACCTGATATCTTAAAATCACTATAAAAAATTAAAAATTTTTATAGTAACTCTTTAAACTGAAAGAAAAGGAGGTTTGCAATGAGAAATATTTATAAAATAGTTTTAGCAATATTTATATTATTTTTTGCTTTTGCCCTTGCATGCGGGCCTGAAGACAAATCAGTAAAAGATGTAATTGGCGGAAATAATCCACCTTTTACCCCCAGCAATCCAGGTCCATCAGATGGACAACAGGGAGTTTCATCGTTTACCAGTTTAAAATGGGATGGTGGAGATAAAGATGAGGATACTGTTAATTACGAAATATTTTTAGGGACTGATAAAAGTAGTCTGCCATCTATAGCAAATAGCTTAACTTCTAATTTTTATCAACCTCCAGCAAAATTAGAAGAGAACACTACTTATTATTGGCAGATAATTGCCAGGGATAATAGTTCCAGTACTCCGGGACCTATTTGGTCATTCAATACTAATATTAATACAGCAGGTAATAATCCTCCATGGATAGACCCACATAGTGCTAAACCTGCAGATGGATCTACCAATGTACCTACGCGTGTTTTTTTAAGCTGGGTTGGCGGAGATTTTGATGGTGATATGGTAGATTATGATATATATTTAGGGACTGATCCAAATCAGGATAAATTACCCAATATAGGGACATCCTTTAGTAATAACACATCTTATGCGTATCCTGAAACATTAGCTCCAAATACAACTTATTATTGGTATGTATTAGCTAAAGACGGGGCTAATAATCGCACTAAAGGATCTTTATGGAAATTCACCACAGGCACAGAAGGAGGTGGAAATGGAGCTCCATGGGTTATTGATCCAAAACCATTTGATGGAGCAATTGGTCAGCCAACAATGATTAATCTAAGCTGGGTAGGAAAGGACCAGGAAGGTGATCCGCTTGATTTTGAAATTTATCTTGGAACAGATAGCATTAAAGCAAATTTGCCTATGATTGGACAGACATTTTATAACAATACTTTCTTCCCATATCCTACACCATTAAATAAAAATACAACTTATTTTTGGTATGTAATTGCTGATGATAAAAAAGGCGGCAGAACTGAAGGTCCGTTATGGAGATTTGCAACTGGAGATGGCACTGGTGCAGGACAAATATGGGTAAACAACCCAAATCCATTTGATGGCGCTGTTAATCAGCCTTTAGTTGTTAATCTGAACTGGGCTGGCGGAGATCCAAAAGGTGAACCGCTTGATTATGAAATTTATCTTGGAACAGACCGTGATCCTGATAAGTTGCCAATGATAGGAAGTACTTATAATAATTATACATCATGGACACATCCTCAACCACCAAATTCACTTACCCCAAATACTATTTATTATTGGTTCGTTAAAGCTAAAAGTAAAAACAGTGGAGATATGAGGGGCCCTATCTGGAGTTTTACAACGGGTTCATTTTCTAATAATCCGCCATCTGTAAGTAATCCAACTCCACCTGATAATTCTACTAATCAGCCTTTATTTATTTCCTTGAACTGGATGGGTTCAGATCCTGAAGGTGATTCTATAAATTGTGAAATTCACCTTGGGACAGATTCTAATCCTAATAATATACCGTTTGTAGGTAATACTTATAATAACTACTTTACATATCAACATCCTGCTGGACTTGATAAAAATAAAACCTATTATTGGTTTGTTATAGCTACAGATAGCAAAGGGAATATAACTAAAGGGCCTGTCTGGAAATTTACAACGGGGTCATTTACTAATAATCCACCAAATATAAGTAATCCAAATCCATGGGATGGGGCTAATGAACAGCCTTTATATATTACCTTGAGCTGGATGGGTTGGGATTATGAAGGGGATCCTATAGATTATGAAATTCACCTTGGTTCAGATCCTACTAATATCCCAATTGTAGGAAATACTTATTATAATTATTCTTCATTCCAGTATGGATCTCTGCTTAATAAAAGCACAACCTATTATTGGTATATTGTAGCTAAAGATAACTTCGGGAATGTTGCAAAAGGTCCTGTCTGGAAATTTACAACCGGTTCATATACTAATAATCCACCAAATATAAGCGACCCAAGTCCATGGGATGGAGCTAATGAACAGCCTTTATATATTACCTTGAGCTGGTTTGGCTGGGATTGGGAAGGTGATCCTATAGATTATGAGATTTACCTTGGCTCAGATCCTAATAATATACCAATTGCAGGAAATACTTATTATAATTATTCTTCATTCCAGTATCCTGCACAGCTTGCAAAAAGCACAACCTATTATTGGTATGTTAAAGCTAAAGATAGCAAAGGGAATGTTACCAAAGGTCCTGTCTGGAAATTCATTACAGGTTCATTCGATAATAGTCCACCATCTGTAAGTAATCCAAGTCCATGGGATGGTGCATGGGAGCAACCTTTATATATTTACTTGAACTGGAGTGGCTGGGATCCAGAATACGAGAATATAGATTATGAAATATATCTTGGTACAGATACTAATTCCAATAATTTGCCTCTTGTAGGATATACTTATTATAATTATACAACATTTTATTATCCTTATAAGCTTGTAGCATCTACAACTTATTATTGGTATGTTAAGGCAAAAGATTCTTCTGGGAATGTTACCAGAGGTCCTGTATGGAGTTTTAAAACAGGGTCATTTACTAATAATCCACCATGGATAAGTTCTCCGTATCCTTTTGATGGAGATACTGGACAATCATTATATGTTTACTTAAGCTGGAGCGGTGGAGATTATGAAGGTGATTATATTTATTATGATTTGTATTTTGGTACAAGTCCAAATGTATATAATTTACCGTGGGTAGCAAGGACTGAATCCTATGGATATGGCTGGTATTCTTATCCTTATACACTTACTGCGAATACCACCTACTATTGGTATGTTAGTGCTATGGATGCAAATGGGAATATAACCACTGGTCCTTTATGGAGATTCACAACAGGAGGTGGTACCACAAACAATCCACCAGAGGTTACAAATCCTACACCAACATCATCGTATACAAACATAATAAGATCCAGTTCAACAAATCTATCATGGACAGGATCAGATTATGAAGGAGAGTCAATTACATATAAATTATATGTTTATCACATGTCAAATACCGGGCAGGAGATTGCAGATGTAGATAGTTATCTTGGTTCTACTAATAGTTATCCATTAACAGGATTAGTTCCATATACGAGCTATTATTGGAGAGTCACTGCTACTGATAGTTCTGGAAATGTAACAGAAGGTCCTTTATGGGTATTTGTAACTGGATCATTTTAATATTTATTTTTTAAACAAAAAGCCTCGTAATTTTTAATTACGGGGCTTTTTTTATATGAAATATTTAACAGCATTATAAAATATGATTCTTCCTGCTGGCTGAATTTTCGTACGTCTCCAATTTGGATATTGAGTAAGCGTAAAACATCTTTCAGGGTGCGGCATAAGTCCCAGTATTTTTCCCGTAGGATCGCAAATCCCGGCAATAGATGCAAAAGAACCATTCGGATTTATATCTTTATATTGAAAAACAATCTGTTGATTTGATAGTATGCTATTATATACTTTTTTATCTCTGATTATAAATTTACCTTCAGCATGCGCAATTGGCCATAAAAAGTTTTTATTTTCCAATCCTTTTGTAAATACACATTTTGATTTATTAACTTTTAGATTAACCCATTCACATTGAAAACGATTTGAATCATTATGAATAAGTGTTGCATCAGAAGCCGGATTATTGCCGGAAGGTAATATTCCTGTTCGGACAAGAACCTGAAATCCATTGCATATACCAATAATTAAAGTATCTTTTTGTCTGAATTTATCAAGGCTTTCACTCAAACGATATATAAGCTGATTGGCTAAAATTTTACCGGAAACAATATCATCCCCATAAGAAAATCCTCCGGGTAAAGCTAAAATTTGGAAGTTTTCTAATTTAATTTCATTGGAAAATAATTGATTGATGTGTACATATTTTGGATTACCGCCTGCTTCTTTAAAAGCAAAATATGTTTCCATATCACAGTTTGTTCCATCAGTAACAAGAATTGCTATTCTGGGCTTCACTCTCTTCTCCTGAGATTACCTAACTATTATCTCATAAAATTTTTTATAATTCAAGGAATAATAACTTTTCAAAACAACTTTTCAGAAAAATATTGACATGCAATATTGCTTTAAGTTATATTTTTAGATACAATTTTTTGTGCTCTTACTTTTAGCTGAATGCTGAAAGCTGATGGCTGAATGCTTACAATTTGCAATTATATAATTATAATCAGGTGCAAGATAGTGCCAAAAAAAAATATTTATATCTTTGTATTATTAATCTTTTTTCAGCTTATAATTAACTGCAATGCAGCTCAAAAAAGCAAAGAAGAAGCAATGATGGAATTCTATGAAAAATATAAAAAAGCTTCTTATCCTCCATGGTTAAAAAAAGTTTTAAGCGAAAAATCCATAATTATTCCGGTAGAATCTATCGGAAGAGGACAAGGTATAAATATAATTAATTTTGAAAACCTGCTTTTGCGTGGAAAAGAGAAAATTAAACAGGGATCATATGAAAAAGCTATTTACAAAAATTTATATATTATGTTATTCGAAAGCGGGCAGAAATATATTAGAGATTATTTTTCAGCTTTAAAGCAAATTGAGTCGCAGGCATTTTTATCGCTTGTTGTTGATCCTGAAAGAAGGCATGAAAGCCTGGTAGCTAAAGGATTTAATATCGAAAAATCACTGGATAATGTATTTGCCAGCGGAAGTTTTTTCTACTATGAAATTGCACAGATACTGGATGTTATCCCTGAAGAAAAATTTTTGACAAATATTCTTTCACTGCAAGAAAAAATTAATCATATGTCGCAATTTTTAATAAAAATTCTTGACCCGTCAGATTTTCAAAGCTATATTTTAGCTATTAAAGGTGTTGATCAGCCTGCGATTAGCCATCGTATGGAAATTTATCGTCAGCTCGAACTATTGAGTTCATTGGCAATGAGAGAAATTGAACCTTTTTCTGGAAAGGATGAGGTTTATAAAGAATATGATATGGAGTTAATAAAAAATTCATATCTGGAAATAAAAGTTAAATTAGAAGCACTGATTCGTGATAAAGCATTTGAAAATTTTAAACAGGAAGAAAGAGATGGATATTCATTTATAATTAAAACAGAACTTGAAGAAATAAAAAATTTTTTTAAAACTATAGGATTTGAGAATTTTGATTCTACAACTAAAGTTGCAAAAGATTTTAAATAAATGGAATAAATATGCTGATAGATCATCGTGAAAAATTTCCAATATTCAAGCAAAAAAGAAAATTTGTTTATTTTGATAATGCCTGTATTACATTGCTGCCCCAAAATGTATTGGATGCAATAAACAGATATTATATGGAGTATTCCGGCTGTCATGGCAGAGGCGGGCATCTTTTTGGAGAAGAAACAACAAAAAGGTATGAGGAAGCCAGAATAAAAATACAAAAATTTATCAATGCTCAATATCCCGAAGAAATTATTTTTACACGAAATACAACAGAAGGGATAAATTTAATAGCACATGCTTTTAATTTTGAATCAGGAGATGTTGTGCTCACTTCAGATTTAGAACATAATTCAAATTTGCTCCCATGGCAGAAAATATCTCACAGCGGTAAAATAAAGCATAATATTTTTTCCACAAATACAGATACGAGTTTTAATATCGAAAATTTTAAAGATAAAATTAATAACAAAACAAAAATTGTAAGCGTATTGAATATATCAAATTTAACGGGAATCGAATTCCCGATTCAGGAGATATCCGAAATTGCGCATAATTCGAATGCTTATTTATTAGTTGATGCTGCTCAAAGTTTATGTTCTGATAAAATAGATGTACAAAAAAAGAAAATAGATTTTCTTGTAAGTTCTTTTCATAAAAATTTTGGACCGAGCGGGATTGGTTTTCTTTATGTCCGGAAATCTTTGCTTGAGAAGCTGAATGATTTTATGGTCGGCGGTGATACTATAATAGATACGACTTATGAATTATCTGAATATGCTCCCCTGCCATCTAGATTTGAAGCAGGTTTACAGAATTATTCCGGAGTGATTGGAGCTGGTGAATCCTTAAATTTTGTTGAAAGCATCGGACAGGAAAAAATTAAAGAACATAAAATAAAATTAAATTCAATTTTATCACAAAAACTTAAAGCTATTCGTGGAATAACTATTTTAGGTCCGGATCCAGCAAATGAGAGAAGCGGGATTTGCAATTTTATATTAGAAGGAATGGATTCTTTTAATCTTGCTAAAATATTATCGGATAGCAAAGCAATTTTAACAAGACCGGGATTTCATTGTGTGCATGCATGGTATCATAAAAATAAAATAAAACCATCATTGCGGATATCATTGCAAATATATAATACTGAAGAAGATATATTGTATTTTTTAGATGCTATAAAAGACATAGCTAGATATTTCAGATAAAAAAGTCAAATGGAGGAAAAATATTATGATAAAAGACAGTATTAAAAAAATTGTTGAAAAAAAAGATATTTCAAGGCAGGAAGCATATGAAACAATGATAAGTATTATGAATGGAGAAACAACCGATGCTCAGATTTCAAGTTTTATTACTGCTTTGCGCATGAAAGGTGAAACAATTGATGAGATCACCGGATGTGCTCAGGCTATGAGAGAAAAAGCAGTACGTATAGAATTAAAAAATAAAATTGCAGTTGATACCTGCGGCACAGGCGGTGATGGAAGCAAAACTTTTAATATTTCAACTGCTTCAGCTTTTGTTGCAGCCGGAGCAGGCTTATCTGTTGCCAAGCATGGGAATAAAGCTGTATCAAGTGAATGCGGAAGCGCAGATGTTCTTTCAATTTTAGGTGTTAATATTCAGGCTGATACCAAACAGGTTGAACAATGTTTGAATTCTATTGGTATAGGTTTTTTGTTCGCACCTCTTTTTCATCTTGCAATGAAGTACGCTATCGGTCCAAGAAAAGAAATAGGAATCAGGACAATTTTTAATATATTAGGGCCGCTAACAAATCCTGCCGGTGCCAATGCTCAAGTATTAGGAGTATTTGATGGTGCATTAACGGATAAATTGGCTAATGTGTTAGGGAACCTGGGGGTAAAGCGTGCTTTTATAGTACATGGGGAAGATGGATTGGATGAAATAACGACTACAGCTAATACCAAAATTTCCGAATTAAAAAATAATATGATAAGCACATATTATCTAAATCCTGAACATCTTGGTATTAAAAAAGCCTCACTTGTTAATATACAGGGAGGTGCCCCGAAAAAAAACGCTGAAATAATAAATAATATTTTAAACGGGGAAAAAAGCTCCTGTAGAGATATAGTATTATTAAATGCCGCTTGCGCGCTTGTTGCAGGTGATATAGCGAAGGATATGCAGGAAGGAATAAAGCTGGCAGAACAAAGTATAGATTCAGGAAATGCCAGACGCAAATTGGAAGAATTGATAAAGTTTACTAATACTAAATAGATAGTGAAATTAAGAAAAAAAGGGTTTTTTTGTTATTTTTAAAATGGTTCATTTTTACCAGTCATGTTTAAATAACTACCATTCATATAAAAAAAATAACCTTTTTAAATAAAATTATTGTGATTTATTTTTTTGTTTTATAATATTATATAAAAATTAAAAAAGTAGGAGTAAATTTTATGGAAGCTTATTTAGGTGTAGGAATTTTTTTGATGATCAGCATACTTTTTCCAATAATTTCACTTACTGCTTCATCTTTTATTCGTCCATCAAATCCTAATACAGAAAAATTACAGCCATATGAATGCGGAATGAATCCAGAAGGTGAAGCAAGAGATAAAGTATCTATACATTTTTATATAATGGCTATGCTTTTTGTGTTATTCGATGTGGAAACAGTCTTCTTATTTCCATGGGCAATTATTTATGATAAATTAGGATGGTTTGGATTTATAGAAATGTTTTTATTTATATTTGTTTTAGCTATCGGATATATTTATGCATGGAGAAAAGGAGCTTTGCAATGGGATTAGAAACTAAGGAAAAAGGAATTATTACAACACGGCTTGATAGTTTGTTTAATTGGGCACGAACTGGATCCCTCTGGCCAATGACTTTTGGTTTAGCCTGTTGTGCAATCGAAATGATGGCTACAGGTGCTTCAAGATATGACCTGGATAGATTTGGGATGATTTTCAGAGCAACCCCAAGACAGTCAGACGTGATTATCATTGCAGGTACTTTATGTAAAAAAATGTCAGATGCTGTTATAAGAGTTTATGAACAAATGCCGGAACCGCGTTATGCAATAGCTATGGGATCCTGTGCTATTTCAGGAGGTTTATTTGAAACATATAGTGTTATTCAGGGAGCAGATAAGTTTATTCCAATTGATATTTATCTACCCGGATGTCCGCCAAGACCTGAAGCGTTACTATTTGCATTAATTAAACTGCAGGAAAAAATGAAAACAGAAAGTATTTTTTCAAAAAGATCACCTATTATAATGAAGTGAAAGGGCATATGGAAGAAACATTAAAAAATGTTACAGATATTGATCAAATACCAGCTTATAAAATATTAAAAGAAAATTTCTCCGATGAAATATTAAGTGTGAATTATAATTTGGGGGAATTAACCATCACTTTAAGAAAAAATAAAATTTTAGAAATATGTAAATTTTTACATGATAATAAGGAATTAAGTTACGATTTTTTAACTGATTTATGCGGAGTGGATTATTTTCCGCATGCACCGCGTTTTGGAGTAGTTTACCATCTCTATTCATTTAAAAATAATAACCGTTTACGACTTAAGGTTTATATAGATATTGAGGAGTTAACAGTAAATAGTGTTGAATCTGTATGGAAAACAGCAAATTGGTTTGAACGAGAAGCATTTGATATGTTTGGAATAAAATTTATAGGGCATCCTTTTTTACGCCGTATTTTAATGCCTGATGATTGGGAAGGACATCCTTTGAGAAAGGATTATCCGCTTAAAGGATATTAATAAAGAAAGGATTTTATGTCAACATCTATAGTAAATACAACAGAAAGCAATTTAGATGTAAACATTGCTTTAGAAATAATAGATAAATATAAAAATAGAAAAGGTCCTTTGATGCCTGTATTGCAGGATATACAGCATAGTTATGGGTATGTTCCTCCAGAATTTATTGATTTAATTGCAGATGGACTTAACGTATATCCAAGTCAGATATTTGGTGTTTTAACTTTTTATTCAATGTTTTATCTTGTACCGCGCGGTAAATTTATTATACGTGTATGCCGCGGTACAGCTTGCCATGTAAAAGGAAGCCTTGCCATACTGGAAGAAATAAAGCGTACTTATAAAATTGACGATGGAGAAACAACAATTGATAAGCTTTTTACGCTAGAGAGCGTTGCCTGCATTGGAGCATGCGGAATGGCACCTGTTATTACTGTCGGGCCAAAAATTTTTGGATTATTAACAACTAAAAAGGCAATGGAAAGTATTACTTTTATTAAAGAAAAACATTTAGCTGAAGCTGGAGCTAATGCTGCAGCACAATAGTACGAGTATGTTACTCAAGTTGACTGATTTTTATAGCATAAAATTAAAAATTAAATATAAAAAATCAAAATTTAGGTGTCACTTCGTGACATTATAATATTTTAAATCAATAAATGTCCGCAGGGCACCACAATTTTGCATTTTGCATTTTAAATTTTGCATTTATCTCTACAAAAACTCAGTCAACTTGAGTATGTTAGAGCTGCAAATTGATATAAATATTGTGAGGGATAAACGAGGGATAAAAAGTGAATGATATATCAACGGATAACAAAATAACAAATCATAAAACAGAACCTGAATTAGACGTTCACGTATTAATATGTCTTGGTACGGGCGGAATTGCCGCTGGCGGACAGGAAGTTTATGAAGCATTTCAGCAGGAATTAGCAGACAGCAAAATAAGTGCAGTGCTTGGTAAGCGTCCGTGCTGTAAAATCACCCGTACAGGCTGCAGAGGATTATGCGCAGAGGATGTATTAGTGGATGTGATTGTACCTGGCATGCATAAAGTTACTTATGGGCATGTTACACATGAAATGGTTCCTAAAATTGTTGATAGTCATATAGTTAAAAAAACTACGGTTAAAGAATGGGTTGCATTGGATGAAGAAGCTCCAACGCCATTACATGATTTTTATGTTCATCAGCAGAGACTTGTACTTAAACATTGCGGGACAATAGATCCTGAAGCTATAGAAGAATATATAGCTGTTGGAGGATATGAAGCTTTAAAAAAAGCTTTAAATATGAAATCCGAAGAAGTTGTTGAAATTGTGAAAAAATCAGGTTTGCGCGGTAGAGGCGGTGCAGGATTCCCAACTGGACTTAAATGGAGTTTTTGCCGTGCATCAAAAGGTCCAAAAAAATATATGATTGCAAATGGTGACGAAGGTGATCCAGGAGCATTTATGGATCGAAGCGTTATGGAAGGTGACCCTCATGCTGTTATCGAAGGTATGGCAATTGCTGGTTATGCTATTGGTGCAGATGAAGGGTATATATATGTACGCGCTGAATACCCTCTTGCTGTAACACGGCTTGAGAAAGCTCTTATTCAAGCAAGAGAGAAAGGCTTTTTAGGTGATAATGTTGCAGGCAGCAATTTTAATTTTGATTTACATATAAAGCAGGGAGCTGGCGCTTTTGTTTGCGGTGAAGAAACAGCGCTTATGGCATCCATCGAAGGATATAGAGGAATGCCGCGTAATCGTCCGCCATTTCCTGCTCATAAAGGTTTGTGGGCAAAACCGAGCAACATTAATAACGTTGAAACTCTGGCAACTGTACCGCATATTATTAATGGCGGATGGGAATGGTATTCCAGCATAGGTACAGAAAATACCAAAGGAACAAAAATTTTTGCATTAACAGGTAAAATTAAGCATACAGGTTTGATAGAAGTCCCGGCTGGTACTCCTTTACGTAAAATAATATATGAAGTCTGCGGCGGCATACCGGATAATCGAAAATTTAAAGCTGTTCAGATTGGCGGACCTTCAGGCGGCTGTATACCGGGCGATCTTCTTGAGACAGCTGTTGATTATGAATCTTTAATTCAAGCCGGCGCTATGATGGGGTCAGGCGGCGTTGTTGTTCTTGACGAAACAACATGTATGGTGGACATGGCTCGATTTTTCTTGAATTTTACAAGAAGTGAGTCATGCGGAAAATGTACTCCATGCCGTGTCGGTACTAAAACCATGTATGAAATGCTTGTTAAAATATGTAAAGGTGAAGGACAAGAAGGGGACATTGAAAGACTTATTGAATTAGGGAATGATGTTAAACGTCTGGCTCTATGCGGTTTAGGACAGACCGCACCTAATCCTGTGCTCACAACAATCCGCTATTTTAGAGATGAATATGAAGCGCATATTAAAGAAAAAACATGTCCTGCTAAAGTATGTGTTGATTTATTATCATTCGAAGTTATACCTGAATTATGTAAAAAATGTGGTTTATGCAAGCGAAATTGTCCTGTTGATGCAATTGAATGGAAACCAAAAGAAATTGCTGTTATTATAAAAGAAAAATGCGTAAAATGTAAATCATGCATTGTTAAATGCAGATTTATGGCAATTAAATGAGGACAGAAGTGTATGATAGAAATTACAATTAATGGCAGGAAAATTCAGACAGAAGAAAATAGAACTATTTTAGATGTTGCTAATGAATATGGTATACATATCCCAACATTATGTCATCATCCGCATTTGAGAGCAGGGTATGGATCCTGTCGTATTTGTGCTGTTGAAATAATAGGCGTTAAGCGCTTATTACCAGCCTGCGTAACTCAAATAGCAAAAAATATGGATATATTAACAGATTCTGAAGCAGTACGAAAAGCGCGGAAGACATTGATTGAGCTTTTGCTCCTTCATCATCCGGGCGATTGTCTTACATGTGATAAAAGCGGTGAATGCGTATTGCAAAATTTAGCTTATGAATATGAAGTAAGAAAAAATCAATTTGAGCGTTTTCAGGGTGATAAACGAGAATTCACCATTGATCTTAAAAGTCCGGTTATTGAACGTAATCTTTACAGATGCATTACCTGCGGCAGATGCGTGAGAGTATGCGATGAAGTGCGCGGAGTAGGTGCAGTTGATTATGTGAGAAGAGGCTTTGATACTGAGATAAATACACCGCGTGGAACAAAATTGCGATGCGAATTCTGCGGTTCATGTGTTGCATTTTGTCCTGTTGGAGCATTGACATCCAAATCATTTAAATATAAAGCGCGAAAATGGGAACTTTCGAAAATTCAAACAACATGTGCTTTCTGCGGAACAGGATGCCAAATAGAGTTAAATGTAAAAAATAATATTATATATAGAGTTACATCAGATGTAAATGCTGGAGTAAACGAAGGACATCTTTGTATTAAAGGCCGATATGGCTTTGATTTTGTGCATCATCCTTCCAGATTAAAAGAACCTTTAATCCGAAAAGATGACAAGCTTGTTCCTGCAGCATGGGATGAAGTTATAATAAAAGCAAGTAAAGAATTAGAACGTATACGCGAGCAATATGGCGCGCAGAGCATAGCCGGAGTAGGGTCTGTACGGACAACAAATGAAGATAATTATTTATTCCAGAAATTTTTTAGAGCAGTAATAGGTAACCATAATGTTGACACATTAGCGCATTATTATCATCTTAATGTTATCAAAGGCATGGTTGAATCTTTTGGTATGGGCGCTGCAACTAATTCTCTGGATGAAATTCCAGGCGCAAATGCAATTATGGTAATAGGATTGGATATTGCAGAATTAAATCCGGTGGTAGGCTTAAAAGTAAAAAAAGCACTGCGATATAATAATGCTAAACTGATAGTGGTCAGCCCAAGAAAAGATAAATTAGCCAGATTCGCACAGAAATTTGGGGGAACATGGGTTCATAATAAACCGGGAACAGAAGGGATTCTTATTGCCGGAGTTTGTAATTATTTAATCAAAGAAAATAAACAAAATATGGATTTTATAAAATCCAATGCAACTGATTATGAAAATTTTGTTAAAAACATTGAAAAGTGGACAGTTGAAAAAGTAAGCGCTTTGACTGGTGTATCTATTGAAACAATAAAAGAAATAGGCAATACTTTTTCCGGTACAGACAAAGGTATGTTTATTTATGGAAATGAAATAACAGTTAACACTAATGGCTTGAATAATGTTTTAATCCTTAATAATTTAGCGCTGCTTACCGGTAATATTGGACGGGATCATGCTGGAATTATCCCGGTAACAGAATATAATAACCTTCAGGGAGTATATGATATGGGAGTGACTCCAAAATATTTCCCTGGTTATCAGGATGTATCTTTGCAATCTGTTAAAGAAAAATTCAATAAAATCTGGGATACACATATTTCTGAAGAAAAAGGATTGAATATAAAAGAGATGATTGAAGCTATTCAGGAAGGCAAGCTTAAAGCATTGTATATAATGGGAGATAATTTAATATTGCCATATCTGAAAAGAAGACATAAAGATGCGCTTGAACTGCTTGAGCTCATAATTGTTCAGGATATTTATCATACTGAAAGCGCAGAACTGGCTACTGTGGTTTTTCCTTCAGTAAGTTTTGCTGAAAAAAATGGAACATTTACAAACACAGATCGGCATATACAGAAAGTAAATCAGGCGATTACAAAAACTGGTTCATCGAAGTCTGATTGGGAAATAATTTCAGCTTTATCATCTGAAATGGGTTATTCCATGAATTTCAATAATGAAAAAGAAATAATCGCAGAAATTGCGCAGGTAAACCCATTATATAAAGACATAAATTCCTCTGAATTATCTAATAAGAATATTCAATGGCCAATAAATAATAAAACAGGAACAAAAACATTATTTAAGGATGGCTTCCCTGCTGATGCAGGAAGATTTCATGAAGTATCCTTTCATGTTGATACAGAGAAAAAAAGTAAATATGATTTCTGTTTATTAATAAGCGGGACACTTTATCATTCAGGAACAGGGACTATGTCTTTTAAATCCCATGATATAGCAAAGGTTACAGGCAAAACAGCTTTAAATATAAATTTTAAAGATGCTAAAAATATGGGTTTAAAAGAACATGATGAAATTGAAATAGAAACTCCGTATGATAAGCTGATTTTTCCTGTTACAATAAATGATGAATTATCAGAAGGTTATGTGTTTCTTCCTTTTTATGCAATAACAAATACGAATCTTCTGGGTAATTTTTTAGAAGATAAAAATTTTATTGAACCATGTCCGGTTAAATTGAACAAGATAAGCTCTAACATAGGAGGAATATAATGGTTGATCCAAAATTGTTAAAAAAAATAAGTTTTTTTTCTGATTTAAGTCAGGAAGAACTTAAATCTGTGGCAGAAATAGTAAATTCAAAAAGTTATACTCCGGGAGAAGTAATCTTTTCTGAAAATGTAAGCGGTGGAGAATTGTTTATTATACGAAAAGGAAAAGTTAAAATAACTAAAATGATTCAGGAAATGGAAAAGCAAACTCTGACAATTTTGAAGGATGGAGAATTTTTTGGTGAATTATCTCTTCTGGATGGAAGACAGCATTCAGCATCAGCAGAAGCAATAGCAAATTTAGATTTACTGATAGTTGAAAAAACCAATTTTGACCGATTTGTACAAGATAATCCTGTTGCTGGATATAAAATACTGCGTAAAATGACCATAGTTATCGCTGAGCTTTTAAGACAGATGGATAGTAAATTTATTGATATGATTAAATATGTATGGGGTGGAGGGCTGGTTTAAGTTCAAAAAAAAGGATTTTTTATGAAAGCAAAAGAAGTTATAATTAACATGGGACCACAACATCCAAGTACACATGGAGTGTTGAGGTTAGTTCTGGCTATTGATGGAGAATACATAAAAGACGCACGTGCGCATATAGGTTATTTGCACCGCGGAATAGAAAAATTATGTGAGAATCGAACATATTTTCAGATTGTACCGATTACTGACAGATTGGATTATATTGCATCCGTAACCAATAATCTAGCTTATGTTCAGACAGTCGAAAAATTATTGCAATTACAGGTGCCGGAACGTTCATTATATCTTAGAGTAATTTTTTCTGAACTTCAAAGAATAGCAAATCATTTACTCTGGTTAGCCACTCAAGCACTGGATATTGGCTCCATGTCAATGTTTCTCTACTGCTTCAGAGACAGGGAATATATTTTAGATTTATTTGAGAAAGTTGCCGGAGCGCGTCTTACAGTTAACTATTTTCGTATTGGTGGAGTATCGCGCGATATTCAGGATGATGTTATTCCAATGATAATGGATTTTAATAAACATTTTCGTAAATCCATTATTGAATGGGACACAATCTTATCAAAAAATCGTATATGGCTTGGCCGCACAAAAGGGATAGCGGTAATTAATAAAGAAGATGCAATAAATTATGGATTGACTGGACCAATGCTTAGAGGCAGCGGGGTAAAATGGGATGTAAGAAAAGCATTCCCTTATGCAGCTTATGACCGAATAGATTTTGATATACCAGTTGGTGAAAATGGAGATATTTTTGATCGCTATCTTGTCAGAATGGAAGAAATGAGACAAAGCATAAGAATTATTGAGCAAGCATGCGCACAAATGCCTCAAGGTCCTGTTATGATTGATGATGCGCGTCTTGTATTGCCAGAAAAAAAAGATTTGGAGAAAAAAGTTGAAAACCTGACACGATATTGCTATATTCTAACTCATGGGTATAAGATACCACGCGGAGAAGCATACTCAAGTATAGAAGCTCCAAAAGGTGAGCTTGGATTTTATATTATAAGCGATGGCTTGGAGAAACCATTCAGAGTCAGAATCAGGTCATCAGCATTTGTTAGTGTATCTGCTTTGTCTAAAATGATTGAAGGATCATTAATTGCAGATGTTATAGCGGCAATTGGAAGTATTGATTTGGTTTTAGGAGAAGTAGACAGATGAAGGGTCGGGTAGTATCGACCCTTCATCCTGAGGAACGAAGTGACGAAGGATCTTTAATTATCAGGAGGTACTATGTTTTTAGAAACGCTTCAAAGAATTGGACCTTTATTGTTGATAGTTCTTCTTAATATAGCATATTTAACTTATATAGAGCGAAAAGTTTTGGCTCGTATGCAGCAGCGAATAGGTCCAAATCGTGTTGGTCCTTATGGACTATTGCAACCGTTGGCAGATGTTATAAAATTGCTGACTAAAGAAGATATCGTTCCTGCTAAAGCTGATAAATATGTTTTTATGATTGCTCCAATTATGGCGCTGGTACCGGCTTTAATTGTATATGCAACTCTTCCATTTACCAAAAGCTTATATATAACAAATCTTAATATTGGCGTGTTATATATTTTTGCTATTTCATCGTTAAGCGTTTATGGAATAGTCGCAGCAGGATGGGGATCTAACAGTAAATATGCTTTATTGGGGGGATTGCGTTCTGCAGCACAGATGGTAAGTTATGAAGTTTATCTAGGACTATCTGTAATGGGTGTTTTGATGCTTTCCGGCTCAATGAATTTAATTGAAATAGTTAAAGCTCAGGAAAGTATATGGTTTGTATTTCTCCAGCCGCTAGGATTTTTCATATATCTCGTTGCAGGTATAGCTGAGACCAATCGTATACCTTTTGATTTACCAGAAGCTGAAACTGAATTAGTTGCCGGATTTCATGTGGAATATAGCGGAATACGATTTGCATTCTTTTTCCTTGCAGAATATTCCCATATGTTTATTGTTTCTTCTTTAGCTACAATATTATTTTTTGGCGGTTGGAACGGACCTTATTCAGAACATTCAACCCTCATGGCTCTATTTTGGTTTTTGCTTAAAACTTTTTCCTTTGTATTTCTTTTTTTATGGATAAGAGGAACTCTTCCGCGTTATCGTTATGACCAATTGATGAATTTAGGATGGAAATTCTTCTTGCCGTTATCACTTTTAAATGTAGTATTAACAGGTGCGGGAATGATGTTTAGATAAATTTGTACTTGGAGAAATAAGATGTCAAATAAAAAATATTTTCTTAAAGATTTTCAAGAAGGAATGGCAGTGGTATTTAAGCATCTTTTTAAACCTGTTGTAACCATGGAATATCCTGATGAAAAATGGAAGCCCTTTGCTCGGTTTCGCGGTGCACCAGCGTTATATAAAGATAAATGCGCTGTATGCTGTATGTGTACAAATGTTTGTCCATCGCATGCTATTACAATTGTTGGCAAAGAAAATGAAAAAGGTGCAAAAGAAATAGAATCCTTTGAGCTAAATATATCACGCTGTATTTTTTGCGGATTATGCGCAGAGTTTTGTCCGCGTGATGCAATTATTCTTACGCATAAATACGAATTATCTGTTTTTAATAAAAAAGAATTAATTTATGATGTAGATTATTTAAATAATAGTGCAATTAGCTTTGTATGTGATGCTGAAAAAAATGGTATAATTGAAAAAATAAAGAAGTAAGAGAGGTATAAATTATGGTATTTTATATTTTTGGGATAATAGCACTGTTTTCCTCATTAATGGTGGTAACTCAGAAAAACGTTGTTCATAGTGCTTTATTTTTAATTCTTTTCTTTTTTAGCATGGCGGGGATTTTTATCTCTCTCGAAGCAGAGTTTCTTGCGGGAATGCAGGTTTTATTATATGCAGGCGGTATAATGGTAATGTTTATTTTTGTTGTTATGATTATAAATATTCCTAAAAGCGAAAGAGAACCAAGATTTACCAAACAGAGATATTTTGCGATGTTTGGAGTAATACTTCTTTTTATCGAAGTAATGTATCTAATATCAAAAACAGCATTTAAAGGAACTAAAGGAGTTTTTACACCTGAAAAAGTTGCTCAAGTAAGCAATACAGTTGCAATTGCCAAGGTTTTATATATAGATTATCTTTTTGCTTTTGAAGTAGCATCTGTAATTCTTTTAGTTGCAATGATTGGTGCCATTATATTACCATCAAGAAGAGTAAGGCAAAGAAAAAAGACAAAAAGCGGATCAAATATTTTACATAATATAGATATGGAATAATGTACTCAGCGAGGTTATAAATATATAAGGGGGATAAACAATGGTTGAATTAGATCATTATTTAATATTAAGCGGAATTATATTTTTTATTGGACTTGCAGGAATGCTAATCCGTCGAAATATTTTTACAATTCTAATGTGTATAGAGCTTATGTTTAATGCGGTCAATTTAAATTTAATTGCATTCTCAAGGCATCTATCGACATTGGATGGGCAAATTTTCGCAATTTTTGTAATCACTGTTGCTGCTGCAGAAGCTGCAATAGGGCTTGCTATTTTTATTGCGGTAAACAGGAATAAAGAAACATACGATATTGATGAAGTTAATATAATGAAATGGTGAGTATAAAAGATGAGTATAAAAAAACGGAGACTTAAATGATATTACCTTTAATGATATTTTTACCTATACCATTTGTATTTTTAATTGCACTATACGGGGACACATCACGTGTATTGCGGAATACCTTAATTTTGCTTCCAAGTATAATAAATTTTGTTGTTGTCGTTTCAATTATACAGGATGTTCTAAATGGTTCCACATTCGCAGTCACATTAATTGACCGTACCCCATTTCATATAGCGTTTAGGGCAGATGGTATGGCTATATATATGGCTGTTTTAGTTACTTTCCTATGGATTCTTACAAATATTTATGCATTTGGCTATATGGCGCATGAACACGCTCAATCAAGATTCTTTTCAGCATTAACTCTGGCATCAACAGCAACAATAGGAATTATTTTTTCAGCTAATCTCATCACCTTATTTCTGTTTTATGAGCTTTTAACAGTAGCAGTATATGTATTGGTTATCCATGAAGAAACACCAAAAGCATGGAGAGGTGGAATGGTTTATGGAGCATATCTAATAACCGGAGGTATTTTTTTACTTCTTGCGATAAGTATGATATATAATTTCAATGGTAAGGATTTAACATTTGTAGCACTAGGTATGCAGGGACTTAAAAAAACAGAATCATGGTATTTGTATTTATTATTCTTTTTATTTTTCTGCAGTTTTGGTATAAAATCAGCTTTAATGCCTTTACATAACTGGCTTCCTATTGCTATGGTTGCTCCAACTCCTGTAAGCGCGGTTCTGCATGCTGTTGCTGTAGTAAATATGGGACTATATGGAATGATCAGAGTAATTTATGATGTATTCGGGATTGAATTATTTCAGCAGTTAAATTTACATATAATTTTAGGAGCTATTGCATGTATAACTATTCTTGTTTCTGCTATTATTGCATTAAGACAGAAAGAGATTAAAGCTATGCTTGCTTATTCTACAGTAAATCAGCTAAGTTATGTTATGCTTGGTGTGATTTGCTTTAATAATCTGGGACGATTGGGTGGTATTTTACATATTGCATTTCATTCTTTTATGAAAATCACATTGTTTTATTGCGCAGGAACTATTATAACAGTTACAGGGAAGAAGCTTATTCGCGATATGACTGGACTGGCAGAGCTAATGCCAATAACTATGCTGTGCTTCAGCGTAGCTGCTATTGGAATTATAGGATTACCGCCTGTTGCAGGGTGGCTGAGTAAATGGTATATTATTCAGGGATATATGGGTATTGATAAACCTATAATGGGTGTGGTTTTACTTTTAAGCGGAATTATTGAATTAGGATTTTTTTCTCAACCCATATCCTTTGCATATTTCCCTAAAAAAACTGAAAAGAAAGAAATCATACCTGAAATTGAAGAATTATTCGGGACAGAAGAAGAAACGAAGGATAATACAGTTATTGAAGAACTTGGTAAACATAAAAGTGTAAATCTGCATGGACAGCACATGAACGTTGAAGATTCAACAGCAGAACAAGAAGAACATCATGGACAGCATGAGCCGGTTACTTATAAATATGAAGCTCCGGTGACAATGATGGTACCTTTTATTATTACTACTATTGGATCAGTAATTTTTGGATTATGGGGTTTTATACCTCATTGGCTGGCTAAACCAGCATTACAAAGTTTACTTGGAATAAAATAATTTAAAGAGCAGAAAGTAAATCTGCTTTTTGAACTCTGATTATAAGGGGGGAAAATTATGATTGAAAGTTATCAACCGGTGATAAGCATTTTAATACCAATTTTGGCAATTTTTATTATTCCTTTTTTAGAAGAACAAAAAACAAATATATTAACTGCAATAGCTACATTTTTAAGCTTTTTAGTTATCCTGAGTATGTATCCATATATTCAGGCAGATAAAATTATTGGTATAGGATTTAATACAGATTTATTAATTCATCTAAGTTTTAGAGTAGACTCTCTGGGATATCTAGTTGGTTTAATTTCATCATTCATCTGGGCCATGTCCAGCATATACGCAATAGGATATCTGGGGCATAGCCATGCATTAAAAAGATATAATATTTTTTCTCTTCTTTCCTATATTGGTATGATTGGAGTGACATTTACAGGTAATTTATTCAGCTTATATATTTTCTTTGAATTATTAAGTGTTGCATCTTATGTAATGGTAATTCATGAAGAAACAGAAGAAGCTAAATCTGCCGGGCTTGTATATTTATTTATGGGCGTCAGCGGCGGGTTAGTACTTTTATTTTCAATGATTGCCACATATTCAATAACCGGTACCGGCGATCTTTCAAAATTAGGAATGGGCTTACAGGCAAGTCCGTATGCCCCGTTAATTTTCTTTGGATTTATTCTTGGATTTGGAGTTAAAGCAGGTTTATTCCCTGTTCATATCTGGCTGCCAATGGCTCATCCAGTTGCGCCAGCACCAGGCAGTGCCTTGCTATCAGGTGTAATGATCAAAGCTGGTGCATACGGTATTCTTAGAACAATATATGTGATATTGGGTATGGATTTTATGTTGGGGAAATGGTTTTTATATGTACTTTTAGGATTGGCAGCGATAAATATTTTTCTTGGTTCAGCAGTAGCAATGAAACAAACAGAAATTAAAAGAATGCTGGCATATTCAAGTATAGCGCAAATTGGATATATTATTTTAGGCGCAGTACTTTTATCTCCATTAGGTGTTATGGGCAGCAGTTTGCATATTTTCAATCACGCATTTATTAAAAGCACACTCTTCTTGTGTGCTGGAGCAATTATACATCAAACAGGCTTAAGACAAATGGAGGATTTTGATGGAATAGGGAAAAGAATGCCAATTACAATGATTTGCTTTACTATTGCAAGTCTTTCTATGATAGGCTTTCCACCTTTAAATGGTTTTATAACTAAATGGCATCTATTATTAGGTGCTCTAGAAGCAGCAAAAATGGGAAGTCATACCTTTCATTTAGGAATTTCTGCAATCATACTTTTATTGGTTAGTAGCTTTATGAATCTTATGTATTATGGTCCTATTATTTATTCAGCATGGTTTAAATTACCGAAAAATTTTCCGGAATCTCCTTCAGGTCAATCTCACAAAAAAGCTGAAGAAAAATCTCCTATTGATAATTTAGGTGCAGGAGAAATGGCGATAAATCCAGGTATAGATAATTTACACGGTGAGAAAATACATGATATAGCGCATTATTCATCAGTGCGTAATTATTTCGCATCAGGTGGTTCAAAAGATATTCATAAAGATAAAGCTCATGGTGGAACAGGCGAAAAAAGTAATGATCACAAAGAAGAAAAAACAAATACACACGATGATAATAAACATGAAGAAGCACATAATACACATGATACAAATGCTGGATATGATGATCCCGGACATGGACATGGTGCAGAAGAAAAACCAATAGAGACTTGCGATCCGCCGTTGACCATGCTTGTCCCATTAATAATACTCGCAGCGGGTGTTGTATTTTTTGGAGTAGTACCATTATTCCCGGTTACACTCGCGCAAAAAGTTAGTATTATGTTTTTTGCTAAATAAAAAGGCGAAAGGCAAAAAAGGCTAAAGGTTGTAAGATGGGAAAGATAGATTTAGAGTTTTTAACCTTTAGCCTTTAGCCCAGAATTGCCTTTAGCCCAAAGTTGCCTTTAGCCAAAAGAGGATTTTTTTATGAAAAAAATAAAAATATTTTTTGTGATTTTAATAGGAATTGGAATGTATTTTTTCAGCATAAATAAAATTGCATATAGTACAGAAAATTCTCAATCTATGCATGGGGAAACTGCTGAAAATCAAGCACATGAAAGCGAGCAGGGAAAAAATAATACTAACCATGGCACGAGTGGAATGCATGAGTCACCACTGGAATACTATTTAATATGGAGCATAATTGTTTTAATTACTATTTTATTATTCGGATACTATATGAAATTTATTTCTGTAAAAGGGATTTTCGGCAGCAGAATAGCAGACGATGATCTGGAACATGAACAGGATATTGAAACAATTGGATTTGCTTTCTTAATAGTTCTACTTGCTGTTTGTTTTTATACAATATTGATGATGCCAGAACTTTTTGGATATTTTGATTCAAAAGCGCATAGTTTTGTTGATGGATATCATGAATCAAACACAAATGCTTTTTTAAGATTTGTTTTAGTGACTTTAACAGGGATAATGATGACAGTTTATGCTTTTTTAGGTAGACATAATCATTAATTGGAGGTGCTTAAGATGACAAAAGATATTGGATTAAAAATGATTGATACCTGTAGTTATTGTTTATTAATATTTTTAATGCCAGCTGTGATAGTTGCAGCTGAATTGCTGAAACCTGGAATAGATTTAAGTTATGCAAGCATCTTACCTGTAACAATACTGTTACTGCCTATAGTTGGAGTATTTTTATTCTTTCTTGTAAAGAATAAGGAAGAAACAATAAAAGATATCTTAGCAATACTGATTACAGTATTGAGTATGCTGCATATTATTTTTATGATTAAATATGTTTTTAATCCTGTTGAACTGGAAGATAAAATGTATAAAGGATTGATTTATACTTTTACCTATATGCCTAATTTTGATCTTTCTTTGCGAGTAGATAAAATCAGCATGATAATTCTCATGATTGCAGCTGCCTTTTGGCTAATTGTTGGTATTTTTGTTTTATTGCAAAATCAAAAAGGCAGTAATAAATATAAAAATTACAGTCTATATATATTAATAGCACTATTTTTAAATTTTGGTGTAGTAATGGCAGGAGATTTCCTGACAATTTTTCTTTATTTTGAAGCAATCAGTATTTTTCCGTATTTTATAATTATTTATAAAAAACCTGATGTGGTTGCTCATGAGGAAAAAAGATTCTTATTAGTGGAAGTAATAACTGGAATATGCTTATTGCTTGGTATTATTTTATTCTATTATTTTGCTGGAACATTAGTAATGAAAGATATGGTTCTGCATTTTGCAACTCAAGTACCGCCATTATGGTCAGGAATAATTTTCGTTATGATGTTTCTAGGTTTTGTTGGAAAAACAAGCTTATTTTTTCAACATTTGCTTCCAAATAAAACAAATTCTAATGTTTTAATGCCTATACCAGGCAGTTTTATTTTTTCATCAATATTGTTTCAACTTGCAGCTTATGGAGTTTTTAGATATGTTACGGTTTCATTATATCATTTTAAAATTTAAAAAATGGAGTTGAGAGTAATGCGAAATAAAAAAATAACAAAGAATTTTACATTGATATTATGCTTATCAATATTTATTGAGTTTTTCTTCTGGATATCAATACCGGAAAAAGTAAAATGCGAAGAATCGGAACAACATACTAGTGTACAAGCATCAGAATCTCATAGCGATGAGCATGGAATAGAGCCTAAAACCCATGCTAACTCTGAAGAAAATATTCATAATTCAGAAGCACATGGAAATGAACATGCACCGCAATCAAAATTTTTAACTCCGGAAGTCAATGATATTGCACGATTGCCAATTTTAATTATTTTTCTCCCTATTCTTGGAGCAATAATATACTTACTATTTTATAATGCAAGTTATGCTATTAGAAATACCATCTTAGTTGGCACAGCAGTAATTGTCTTCATATTAATGTTAAATTTATATAAATATGTTGTAAGCGGTATATATGTGGGAAATCAATTATATAAAGGAATTTACTGTACGCTGCCTTTTATTCCAAATTTTAATTTAACATTTAAAATTGACCCTGCAGGCTATGCTATTGCAATGATTTCAAGCTTCGTATGGATGATAGCAATGATTTACAATATAGATTATATGACTATAGAAAAGAAAGTTAATCGATTTAATTTTTTTACTATTTTTTCACTTTCTGCTCAATTAGGCGTTCTTTTAGCTGGTGATTTTCTCACCTTATTTATTTTCTTTGAAGGACTGGTAATTTTCCCATATTCTATGGTTGCACATCATGAAGATAAAGAGGCTCTGTCAGGAGCAAATATATTTCTTTATATGAGCGTTGCAACAGGCTTGTTTCTATTGATGGGAATAGTATTACTATGGTATGTAACCGGTGGGATAGAAATAAAAGCTGTTGGAGATATATTAAACAAATCACAACCTTCATGGTTGAAATATGTAATGACATTTTTCCTTATTTTTGGTTTTGGCGGTAAAGCAGGATTGTTTTTTGAACATGCCTGGCTGCCAAAAGCACATCCGGTTGCCCCAACACCTGGTAGTGCACTTCTTTCAGGTTTAATGATTAAAGCGGGCGCATACGGTATATTCAGGTCCATAAATTTACTTTTTTCACCAGGAAGCTTTTCTGCACCAGATTGGATAAATATGGCAAATATTGGTTATGTTATGATCTGGATTGGAATAATGACAATGTTCCTTGGAATTATGAATGCGCTGCTTTCAGATAATTCCAAAAGAATGCTGGCATATAGCAGTATAAGCCAAATGGGTTATATAATAGTTGGAATAGGCTGCGCAGCTTATCTGGGTAAAGACGGCGCAATGGGCTTAGCAGGTGCAATTTATCATATTATCAATCATGCTTTATTTAAAGCCCTTCTCTTTATGGGAGTTGGAGCAGCTTATTTTCGTACACATGAACTTAATATGTATAAATTAGGCGGTTTATGGAGAAATATGCCTATTGTTGCAATTACTACTGTAATTGCTGCACTTGGATATGGGGGAGTCCCCTTATTTAATGGATTTGCAAGTAAAACTCTAATTCATCATGCAATAATAGAAGCTTATCAGCATTCTGTACATTATTCCCCTGATGGCAAACCGGATTCATGGCTAAGAGTTGCAGAAATTATGTTCATGATAACCGCTGGAGCAGGGCTTGTAGCAGTTCTTAAAATGGCATTTCTTACCTTCTTTGGTAAAAGAGCAGCAAAACATGAAAAAATAAAAGATGTTCCATTGCCAATGAAAATATCATTAACAACATTATCAGCAGTAATATTATTTATAGGTTTAAATCCAAATTGGATGTTAGAAACAATTGTTGGCCCTGCATTAGCTTATTTCAATTTTGATCCTTCATCTCATCCATATCACATAATTTATAATGTTCATAGTACTGGATCAGCACTTAAATCTACAATCCCAATTTTATATGAACCCGTAACAAGAGCTTTCTTTTCATCATCAGAAGCTATTCATAATATATTAGGCGGATCAAACGCGATTTTATTAGGTGGTATGATTTTTATTTTAGGATTTAGATTAAGATGGTTTTATCTTCCAGATTCAAAATGGCTTACAATAGAATTTTATTATAAAGGTATATATAAGACATTTAAAAATTTTTGTACAGGAATTATTGTTGAAGCATCAGAATTAGTAGCTACTAAAGAAATAGATATTTTTAGTGCTAATTATAAAGCTTTTAAAAATTTTTGTACAGGAGGTATTGTTGAAGCATCAGATTTGGTATCTAATACAGAAGTAGATATTTTTAAAGCTAATTATCAAGCCTTTAAAAAATTTTGCACAGGAGGTATTGTTGAAGCATCAGATTTAGTATCTAATACAGAAATAGATGTTTTTAGTGCTAATTATCAAGCCTTTGAAAAATTTTGTAAAGGATCATTACCAGATATCCAAGACATGAATATCGCAGAAGTTGATGCTAAATTACAAAAAGCTTCCTTGAGTGTAAGTAACGCATCAGATTGGTTTACAGAAAAAGAAATCTCCTTTTTTCGTAAAAATTATGATAATTTTTTAAAATTCTGTAAAGGTTCTATGCCAGATACTCCTGATGTGCAGCCAGTATTCGCAGCTACAGCAGGCAATGTTTTACCAACTTATAATGATAAAGTCGACATGAAAACTTTATCTGCCGGATATCGAGGATTTACACGAATATGTCGTAATACTATTGGTAGAATGTCATATGAAATTAATAGATTAATATTATTTTTAATGGTAGATATCTGGCTTGCAACATCTCATACGAGAAGTATTTATAAGAGATTCGACGATGCATTTATTGCATGGTATGGCGGTGATCTGGTTGTTGATAAAAAATTAGCTGATTTCTATATGAAAATATGTCGTGAATCAGCAAATTTTGATTATAATTTTATTGATGGTATGGTTAATGGTGTTGCATGGTTTATTCATACCTATGGTCGTGGTTTACGAAGAATTCAGACAGGTTATATTCAGAATTATGCATTAAGTATTGTTATCGGTTTAATTGCAATTGTAACTCTATGCTTGATAATTATTTAATCTAATTAAAGGTACAGGAATTTGAAACGCTCGATAAATCGAGCAACTACATTGAAGTTTTTGTAGTTGCCTGATTTATCAGGCTTAATTTAATGGAGGTTTTTGAATGAGTTTCCCAATATTATCTTTTTTAACTTTTTTCCCGTTTATTGGGGTATTATTAATTGTGTCATTTAAATCTGATAAAGAGGATTTAATTAAAAAAACTACATTAGTTACATCAATAATACATTTTATTGTGTCAATGGTTGTAGTTTTTTATTTCAATAATGGGACATCAGAATATCAATTTGTTGAAAAAATACCATGGATGCCAACCTTTGGTATAACATATTTTTTAGGTATAGATGGAATAAGCATTCTTTTAGTTCCATTAATTACAGGATTGACATTAATCTCAATAGTATTCTCATTGGATTATATTAAAGAACGAATTAAGGAATTTTATTTATTGATACTGTTAATGGCAACAGGTATGATGGGTGCAATTGTTTCATTAGATTTCTTTTTATTTTACATTTTTTGGGAAATTATGCTTATACCAATGGTATTTATTATTGGCATCTGGGGATCAGAAAATCGTTTATATGCTGCTATAAAATTTTTTCTTTATACACTTATTGGCAGTATGCTGATGTTGGTAGGAATTATAGCTTTATATTTAAAGCACATAGAACTTACGGGTATTCCTAGTTTTAGTGTCGTAGATATAACAAACTTAAATCAACAATATCCGGTCTCATTTCAATTCTGGATATTTATTTTATTTTTTATTGGGTTTGCAATTAAAGTTCCAATGTTTCCATTCCATACATGGCTGCCAGATGCACATGTCCAGGCTCCTACTGCAGGCAGTGTTTTATTAGCAGGTGTAATGTTAAAAATGGGAACGTATGGTTTTTTACGTTTTACTTTGCCAATTTTACCTGAAGCAAGTCATAGATTTGCACCGATGGTAAGCATCCTGGCATTTATGAGTATTGTATATTGTGCATGGGTGGCAATGGGCCAGAAGGATATGAAAAAATTAATTGCGTATTCAAGTGTATGTCATATGGGCGCAATAATGCTAGGAATTTTTTCTCTAACACAGGAAGGGCTGGAAGGAGCTCAAATACAAATATTTAATCATGGAATAGTTACAGGCGCATTATTTCTTTCAGTTGGAATTATATACGAAAGAAGACATACTAAGTTTATAGATGAATTTGGAGGATTATTAAAACAAACTCCACACTACGCTGTTCTATTTACAATATTTACCCTTGCAGCGGTTGGTATTCCTTTTACAAATGGTTTTATTGGTGAAATAATGATAATAATGGGTGCTTTTGGTAATCAGCTTAAGTTTAATAGTACATTCTATAGAATAATTACAATGCTTTCCGTCCCTGGATTAGTATTCGGTGCTGCGTATATGTTCTGGATGTTTCAAAGAATATTTCTTGGAGATATTACCAATCCTAAAAATAAAAAATTAAAAGATTTGAATTTAAATGAATTATTTTGCCTGGTACCGCTTGCAGTAATGGTATTCTGGGTTGGATTGTATCCTGCTCCTTTTTTAGATCTTTTTAAGACCAGTGTGGCTAGTTTACTAAAATATTTATAGCATGGTACTGTCAAAAATGAAATGAAAAAGGGAGATAAAAATTAACCACAGAGATTTTTTTATGTTTTAAAAAATCTCTGTGGTTAGTTTTTGACATTACCTTGGGAGGCAATAATGAATAAAATGGATTTGCTGGCGATTTTACCAGAGATTTTATTATGTATTATGGCGTCAATAATTTTACTTTTAGATGTTTTTACAGGTGATAAAGAAGATAAAATAACACCGTTCATTTTATCTATTGGAAGTATTTTAGCTGCTGGCTGGTTAACTTTTAGGCTATTTAATGTTAATACTACAGCCTTTAATAATATGTACATAGTAGATCCATTTTCAAATATTTTTAAAACAGTTTTTTATATATCAACAATTTTATCTATTTTAATTTCAAAAAGAAATCTTATTGTCGAAAAAGTTAATCAGGGTGAATTTTATGTTCTTATAATTTTTTCAACTGTTGGGATGATGATAGTAGCCTCAGCTATTGATCTTTTAAGTATTTTTTTAGGATTAGAATTAATGTCATTAGCCTTATATATTTTAGCAGGTTTTATACGAAGAGATATCAAATCAAATGAAGCTGCATTAAAATATTTTCTACTTGGTTCTTTAGCAACCTGTATTATGCTTTATGGTATTTCATGGATTTATGGATATACAGGCAGTACAAATTTATTTACAATTGGAAAATTTTTGCAAAATAAAAATAATTATACTCCTAGCCTAATAGTTGGGCTGGTATTCATTATGACAGGATTTTGTTTTAAAATATCAGTTGTCCCCTTTCATTTATGGACACCTGATGTATATGAAGGTTCACTGACATCAGTTACAGCATTTATGTCGGTAGGGCCAAAAGCTGCTGGTTTTGCCGCGCTTACAAGATTCCTAATGATAAGCATGGGAATATTGAAAACTGATTGGGCATTGATTTTGGCAATTTTGTCAATTATAACAATGAGCTTCAGCAATGTTGTTGCAATACTGCAAAGCAATATTAAAAGAATGCTTGCCTACTCAAGTATTGCTCATACAGGTTATATTTTAATAGGTCTTGTAGCAGCATCGCGAGAACCGGATATCGGAATTGCCAGTACCCTTTTTTATTTTCTTATTTATGGATTAATGAATATTGGTGCATTTGCAGTAGTCATCTTAATTTCAAATGAACAAACTATAGAAGACAAAATAGAAAATTTTGCAGGAATGGCTCGCACATCCCCATTTTATGCATTTATTATGGCAGTATTTATGTTTGCATTAGCCGGAATCCCGTTAACGGTTGGATTTGTAGGAAAATTCTATTTATTTATGGCAGCGATTAAAGCGGGTTATACATGGCTTGCAATAATTGGAGTAATAAATAGCGTTATTTCAGTATATTATTATGCAAAAGTAATTATTAAAATGTATTTTTATCCGCCAAATGACGAAACTAGAGAGCCAACCCATTCGAATACTCTGATTTATACAATTTCTGCAGCAGTAATTGTTGTAATATTTTTTGGAATATATCCCGAACCATTATTAAATTTTGCAAAGATCGGGATACTTAAAGGATTATAGCTTCTATTATTTTCTGAGCGAATAATCTAATTTTAAGGTTTCAAAAACAGATTCTTCGCTCAGAATGACAGATAAATCAGCAACATAACTAATACCTCAAGTTGATTGAGTTTTTGCAGAGATAAATTCAAAATTCAAAATTTAAAATGCAAAATTGTAGTGTCCTGCGGACATTTGTTGATTTAAAACATAATGAAGAACCCTGTAGAGCCACAGGGTATCTTCTGTCTCTGATAGGAATATTATTATTTATATTGTGCCAATTCATTGGCACTTTCAGATAATGTCACGAAGTGA
>CAYWFU010000024.1:0-39988 GCA_964457585.1 uncultured bacterium
GACTTTATATAATAAAAATTCCTTGACTTTTCATATTTTTGTGATTATATTTTGTATATTCCATTTCGATTTGACTATACATTAATTTACATTAAAACCCTTCATTTCATTGCAAACCATTACTAAGATTGCAAAAGGCTTAGGGATAACTATAGATGATTTAGTAAGGATTTAACTATGGCTAAAATTAAAGATATTCCAAAAATCGACCGTCCAAGAGAACGATTTCTCCAAAAAGGAGCCGATACTATTTCTAAGAGTGATCTTTTGGCAATTCTTTTAGGTACAGGAATTAAGGGCAAAAATGTTAGACAGCTTTCTGAAAGTATAATCAAAAAATTTGGAAAAAATTTTCTCAATATTACTATTGATGATTTGCTCGAAATTTCAGGGATTGGACAAGTTAAGGCTTTACAAATTATTTCTGCGATTTCTTTAGTGAAAAGATTTTATGAAGAAGAAAAAGGCAATGAGATAGTTGTTCAAAATACCAAAGATGTGCTTTCGATTGTTTATGATCTAAGAGAAAAGAAAAAAGAACATATTGTTTGCCTTTATCTCAATGCACGAAATTCTTTAATTAAAAAAGAGATTATCAGCGTAGGTTTGCTTGATAAATCTTTAATCCACCCGCGAGAGATTTTTTATCCAGCAACAGAGTTGCGTGCGGCAAGTATAATTTTAGTTCACAATCATCCATCGGGAAGCTCAACGCCAAGCGATAAAGATAATCAAATAGCTAAAAAAATAGTACAAGCAGGAGAAATAATGGGGATACCAGTTATTGATTTCATTATTATTTCCGAAAATGATCACTTTAGTTTTCATGAAAAGATAAGAGGCTCAAACAAAAATGTTGATTATGTTGCTGACGGAATACAGGCGACCTTGTTTGACTTAATGGAAATTGAAAAGCCTGCTTATGTAGTAAACATACAAAAAATTGATAAACCATATTTCCATTTTTCCAAGCTGAAAGATAATACTTTTCAACTCCAAAATAGAAGATACTTAGGGAATAAATATAAACTTCTCGGCTTCATTGAGGATATTGTTTCAGAAAAATGCAATGAAATAAAATCTTTTTGTGATATTTTCGCTGGCACAGGTGTTGTCGGTGAAAGATTTAATAAACCGGAAATAAAAGTTATTTCCAACGACTTTCTTTTCAGTAATTATGTTTGTTTGAAAGCATTTTTAGGTACAAAAAATATAAATCATATTACAGAAAAGATTGACTATTTAAACAATTTGAAAGCCGATCATCAAGATAATTATTTTTCAGAACATTTTGGAAATGCTTATTTTTCTTTAGAAAATGCTAGAAAAATTGGTGCTATTCGTGAAGAAATTGAAAAAATTGCAGAAACAGAAGAAGAAAAAAACATGCTCATTTGTTCTTTAATTTATGCTGTTGATAAAGTCGCAAACACAGTTGGACATTACGATGCTTTCCGCAAAGATTTGGATATGTTGCAACCTATAAAATTATTAATTTTAGATATTGATTATTCCAACAATGATAAAAATGATATTTATAAAGAGGATGCCAACACTTTAATTAGAAAAATCAATTGTGATGTTTTATATATTGATCCTCCATATAATTCACGCCAATATTCAGATGCTTATCATTTATTAGAAAATTTAGCTGAATGGAAAAAACCAGAAGTTGAAGGGGTCGCAAAAAAAATGGATCGTTCGTATATTAAAAGTTCTTATTGCTTAAAGAATGCCTCTCAAGCCTTTGAGGACTTAATTA
Source organism: uncultured bacterium (assembly GCA_964457585.1). Lineage (GTDB taxonomy): Bacteria > JACRDZ01 > JACRDZ01 > JACRDZ01 > JACRDZ01 > CAYWFU01. The sequence goes on from CAYWFU010000024.1 coordinate 1,763, forward strand.
AAAATGCGAATTGTAAACATATTTTATTGTCTTATAATAATACTGGGGATTCAAAAGACGGACGATCAAACGCTAGGATTAGTGATAATGAAATTTTGAGAATATTAAGGAACAAAGGAGAAGTTGAAATTTTCGAAAGAGACTACAAAGCTTTTACTGCGGGTAAAAGTAACGGCGATAGAAATGCCGAAAGAATTTTTTATTGTAAGGTAATTTAAATTATGAAAAAACCTTGGTCAATTACAACAACACTAAGAAATCCCGAAAGATTAAGAGATTTTTTAATCGTTTTAAAACAACTTGAAAATTGCAAGTGGGATTTAGAACATCAAAGGAAATATCAAATTTTTTTGATAAAAGGAAGAATTTACGGCTATGGAAGCAGTCAATTTTACAATGGCTTATCTCAAAAGCAAATTGATTTGATTGATGATTCAACAAAAACAATTTCTTTTGAACAAGCTGAGCAAATTTTTAATACGAAAAATTATGAAGATCCAGCTATGAGAGGCAGGCAGTCAATAAATCCGTTAAAAAAGTTCGGTTTTGTTGTTATTAAAGATGAAAAAATTACTATCACCAGTTTGGGTAAATTATTTTTAAATGATAACTTTGATCTTGGTGAGATATTTTTTAGAAGTTTTATAAAATGGCAAATCCCAAATCTTGATAGCGATGATTACAAACTCGAAGCTGGCTATGATATAAAACCGTTTATCGGTGTTCTTCATCTTATTCAAAAGGTAAATGAAAAATCCTTAAAATCTGGTGATAAAGAAAAAGGGATTAGTAAAGATGAATTTTCTTTGTTTTGCCCGACACTTGTTAATTATAAAAATATCGATTCTTACTCAAATAAAATCATCACATTAAGAAAAAAACTTAAAGGGAAAACGAAACAAGAACAAAAAAAGATTTGGGATAATTATAAAAAAGAATTTGCACAAGAATTTTTGGACTCATCAAGCAGTACAAAAATTCAGAAACTTCTAAAAAATCTCAAAGACTATGGTGATAATGCCATTAGATATTTTCGTTTAACTCGTTTTATATATATTCGAGGTGGTGGATTTTACATAGATTTAGAGCCACGAAGAACTATTGAGATGAATAATTTGCTTGGTTTTGACAATGCTCAATCAGCAATTTTTACTTCAAAAGAAGATTATTTAGATTATATTTCAGACATCGCGCAACCAAGATTACCTTGGGAAACAAAAGAAAAATTTTCTGAAATTGCTTTGAACTTGTTGCAGGATATAAAACAATACGAAACGAAAGTGGGAGCAACGCCAAAATCTTTTATTGATTTTAAAAAATTAGACGAGGGTGCTCTAAAAAGTTTTATTGATGATTTAAGAAGCTATAGGAGAGAATTACAAGATCAAGAAAATCATCAAAAATCACAAGAAATCGAACAAATTAAAAAGTATATTGAGGAATTGGAAAACATTTTCAATGCTGAAGATAAACCTATTTTGTTAGAAAAACTTTTATCACTCGGGCTTAATGCGCTAAACGATGCATTAAGGATAAAGTCAAATTATCCTGTTGGTGATGACAATGAACCAACTTTTACCGCCCCTGCAAATATTCCAGATATTGAATGCTTTTATAAAAACTATAACGCCATTTGCGAGGTTACGATGCTCACAGGTCGTGATCAATGGTATAACGAGGGGCAGCCAGTAATGCGACATCTAAGAGATTTTGAGAATAAATATCAGGATAAAAAAACTTATTGCTTATTTGTGGCTCCAAAACTTCATCGAGACACAATAAATACTTTTTGGACAGCAATAAAATACGAATACGAAGGTCAGCAACAAAAAATCGTTCCATTATCTATTAGTAATTTTATTGAACTTCTAAAAATTCTTGTTGATATTAAACAGAGTGGAAGATTTTTAAAACACAACGAGCTTTTCCGCTTGTATGATAAAATTTTAGAAAAATCAAAAGATTTATCAGATTCTAACGAGTGGATTAGAAACATTCCACAAATTATTGCTACTTGGCAAGAAAGCCTTAAATTTTAGCTATGAAAAAAAATACTATTTATAACGGTGATTGCATAGACATTCTAAATAATAAAATTGATAAAAATTCAATTAATCTTATTTTTGCTGATCCGCCTTATAACCTTTCCGGCAATGGCTTGAAATGGAAAGGAAATAAAACTGGTGGAGATTGGTTTATGGTAAATGAAGAATGGGATAAAATGACCACTCCTGAATATATGCAATTTACAAAAAAGTGGATTGAAGCTTGCCATAAAGTTCTAAAGGATACAGGATCAATTTACATTGCCTGCAGTTATCACAATATTGGCGAAGTAATGATTGTTTTGAAGCAGTTAAATTTTAAAATAAACAATATCATTACTTGGTATAAAACAAATGCGATGCCAAACATGACGAGAAGAGTTTTTACTCATGCAACAGAATTTGTAATTTGGGCAGTCAAAGGTTCAGGTTGGATTTTTAATTACGAAAAAATTAAAGAAATAAACCCCGAAAAACAAAAAGACGGGGCTGAAAAACAAATGCGTGATTTCTGGGAAATGCCATTAGTCCAAGGTAAAGAACGAGTAAGAGGCAAAGACGGCAAAGCTCTACATCCAACACAAAAACCCGAAGAGATGTTGAAAAGAATTATTTTAGCAAGCTCCAACGAAAAAGATATTGTTTTAGATCCTTTTTTAGGAAGTGGAACAACTGCCGTTGTAGCTAAAAGATATAAACGAGATTGGATTGGAATTGAAAAAGAAAAGCAATATGTGAAAATATCGGAAAAAAGATTAGGAATGTAATCACAATTATTTATGTTCTTACCTGACTATTTTTATACAATATATTTTTTTGATTTTCATGATAGAAAATATTTTTTAAATTCATTATAAGAATTATTTGCCAGATCTAAAGTCATATAATATTTCCCAATTTTGCTAATTTCATGAGCGTCAGAAAAGGTAAGAGGTATAATATTATACTTTTTATAATTATTTATAAATTCCTCTTTCTTTTCTGGATTACGCAAATCAAAAAAAGTAATACCATAATCAATCAGATTCGGGATAAATGAACTTCGTGAAGGATTTTTATCCTGATGAGAAGAAATTATTATACAGTTAAAATTTTTTAAAATTGATAGTATCTCCGGTATTTTTTGTTCTATTAAAAAGCTTCCATTACCATAAGATTCTTTTGGAACATCTAATTTTGCCAGCACTTCTGATTCAATTTCATTTGAAGTAATTTGTTCATTAAATATAACAAGAAGAGACACTTTTTCAGGAAGATGTGTTTTCACAGAAAGTTCAATCCCGGGTAAAACATTAATTTTTTCTCTTGCGCCTAACATTCTTATCTCAGCATAATCTCTGACAGAATAATGATCAGTAATAGCTATTAAACTTAAATTTTTTTCTTTAGCTTCTTTAATTATTTCAGCATTTATTTTATTCTGCGCAATCCCATTAGATTTAAAACAAAGAGAGGCAGATGAGTGAATATGTAAATCGATATTATATAGCATAATTTTTTTACTCAAGTTGATTAAGTTTTTGTAGAGATAAATGCAAAATTTAAAATGCAAAATGCAAAATTATGGTGTCCTGCGGACATTTGTTGATTTAAAATATAATAATGTCACGAAGTGACACCTAAATTTTGATTTTTTATATTTAATTTTTAATTTTGCGCTATAAAAATCAGTCAACTTGAATTTTTTTAAATCATTAATGCATTCCCAGCGCATGAGGAATTACTGGTAAAACTATATATAAATTTTCCTTAACAGCTTTTGGACTTCCGGGAAGATTAATAATTAATGTTTTTCCTCTCATCCCGGTAACAGCTCTTGAAAGCATTGCATAAGGAGTTTTTTTAATTCCTTCACTTCGCATTGCTTCAGCCATTCCGGGTATTTCCTTATCAATAACAGAACGTGTAGCTTCAGGTGTAACATCACGGGAGGATAAACCTGTTCCCCCGGATGTTATTATTAAATCCAATTTTTTTATATCCACATATTCAATTAATTTTTTTTCTATAAGATTTTTTTCATCAGGAATAACTTCGTATTCAATCACATTATACTGAGCATCTTCTTCAATTATTTCTTTAATAACTTTTCCGCTTTTGTCTTCATAAATACCAGAGGATGCTCTATCACTCATTATAAGAATACCAACTTTAATCATTGCGAACCTCTTTATTCTATTTCAATTGAATCATTTTCACTCACATATCCGCCTTTTATAACTTTTGTAAAAATACCTTCTGTCGGCATAATACATGCTCCAACCTGATTAAATATTTCACATTTAGTGTGACACTCTTTGCCTATTTGAGATATTTCTAAAATCACATTCTGCCCGACTTTTATTCTTGTTCCAATAGGCAATTGAATAAAGTCCAGTCCCTGAGTTGTGATATTTTCTGCAAAATCACCGGGTTTAAATTTTGCGTCTTTTGCCTCCATTTTTTTTATGCTTTCCATAGCTAAAAGACTTACCTGCCGAATACCAAAGCCGGCATGAGCATCACCTTCAACACCAATATTTTCCAATAATTTAATTTGAGGAACACTTTTTTTGACTGTCCCTTTTGTTTTACTAACATTAACTTTTATAACTTTTCCTATTATAGTTTTTTTTTCCATAGTCCCTTTTTTACTCCTTAAACTTCAGCCTTCAGCCTTTAACCTTTAACCTGACTTATTATTTTCTTTTCCATAATCCGCTTTTACCTCCGGATTTTTCCCGTAATTTAATCTCATTAATAATCATCCCTCTATCTACTGATTTACACATATCATAAATAGTGAGCAGGCAGATACTTACAGCAGTCAAAGCTTCCATTTCCACCCCTGTTCTATCAGAGATTTTCACTTTAGAGATTACATTTACCTGATTTTTACTTTTGATTAATTTAAAATCTATTTCAATCGATGAAAGATTTAATGGATGACATAAAGGAATTAGATACCCTGTTTTTTTGGCAGCCATAATTCCGGCTAATCGCGCTATTTCAAGGACATCACCCTTTTTTGCCTTTTTATCTCTGATCATTTCAAATGTTGCTTTTTGCATTCGGATACTGCCTTCAGCTATTGCAACACGAATAGTGATATCCTTAGAACTAACATCAATCATTCTGGAATTACCTTTTTCATCAAAATGTGAGCTTTTAATCATGATTCTTACCCGCCTATCCCGGACTATTCCACATCTCTGAAAACGCTTGTGAGAGTAAGCTAAAATTTACAAATATTTCATTGATAATTAAGCATTGAGCATTGACAATTGAGCATTTAATTCAATTAAATATTAATAACGTCTAATGTTTTCAAAGAATTTAAACCTCAACAATGCTCAATTCTCAATGCTCAATCGTCAATTGTCAATGCTCTTTACCCAGACTTGTGGATGATTCTTACCCGCCTATCCCGGACATTGTACGTTTGAAAAATTTTAAATCAGCATAATTTAATGGATGCGAACGCGGTTTATTTTCAATTGCTTTTTGAAAAATCCGCTCTATATCATTTATGTTTCCGCCATTCCTTAAAATGGATTTTATATCTATTTCATAATCTGAAAAAAGACAATTTCTTAATTTCCCATCTGCTGTTAATCTCATCCGATTACACTGACTGCAAAATTCATCACCCAGACAGTCAATAAAACCTATAGTTCCCAATGCATCAGGAATTTTAAAATATTTTGCAGGACCATTGCCAATAATTTTTTCTATTGGAACTAAATTTTTAAACCTGCTTCGTATCTCCTTAGCAGAAATATATTTATCTGGAGTCCACTCCCCTTGCTTGCATATTGGCATAAAACTGATAAATCGTAAATGTAATGGATATTCAACTGTAAGTTTTACAAAATTTTCTATTTCATCATCATTCATACCTCTGATTATTACTGTATTTATTTTAACAGGATTAAAGCCAAGAGACAATATTTTTTCAATACCTTTTTTAACATGAGCAAATCCATGTTTTAAAGTAATTTTATTGAATCGTTCTTTTTGGAGTGTATCAAGACTTACATTTATTCTTTTAATTCCAATTTTTTTTAATTCTTCCGCATATTCATTAAGTAATATTCCATTTGTTGTTAAGGTTAAATCTTTAATCCCTTGAATATGCTGTATTCTTTCAAGAAGTGTTAAAAAATCTTTGCGTACAAAAGGTTCTCCGCCAGTTATTCGTATATGATTTATTTCCTGCTTAGAAGCATAATTAACAATTTTTACTATTTCATCATAAGTAAGGATTTCATCAGGAGTAACCTGCTTAATTCCTTCTTCCGGCATACAATATTTACATCTAAGATTACAGCGGTCTGTAATAGAAATACGTAAATAATCAATGGTACGACCGAATTTATCCTGAATATTTAACATATAATATTTTCCTCAAAAAAATTACATACAGTTGCCAGTTTCCATGTCACAGTCACTGCTTTAATCTACTATTAAAAATTCAAATCTTTGGGGGATAAAATACTCCTAATATCATGAAATTATCTGGGAATCTTTTCATATTTCCTGCAAAAAAATAAATATCATTTTTTCCCGAACATATTCTTGTATCCCATCTTTCTTTTATCTTTATTTAACAAGCTGTGTTGTGCATAATAGGATTCTCTTTCGTTCTGATCTTTTTCTTTTGCTTTCTCCCAATAAAAATCAATATTTACTGGTTTAAATATACCTAAAGATTTTTTATTGAGTTCACTCTCTTTAAATATTTCACACATTGATTGATTTATTTATATTAGACAAAACTATTTCTTTTCTTCTATCCCATTTTTTGTCTTTAACAGTATCAAGATGATCTATTATTTTTATACTACCAATATCTATTTTGTAGCTCTCTGGTCCATGGTCATCTGTAGATTTATTTGCTTTTACTTCAATAATATTATATTTTTTGAATTTTTTATCTTCATCCAAATCTCTAAAAGGAATTGGATAAAGCCTTATCCATTTATTGCTGTCTATGTCTATCCCTGCTACACAGACAGTTTCTTGATATTTTTTACTTGGATTTGGATAAGTTTTTACAGTAATTAAAACTCTTTTTATTTCGTTGAACATGATTCCATTTCTTTTATATGTTTAATTTTTAGTCCGTTCCCATCTCTATTTTTTATTTCTTCCGCAACAATTTTTCTATGACAATATTCTGCTTCTTTCTCAAAGCACATTAAACAACATGTTTCGGATAAGATGGTTTGATATAATTCTTCAATAATATCTATTTGTGTTTTTAAATATTTAGAATATTCCTTAAAAAAATAATTATAGTCATTATCCACAAAAACTTTTTTTCTTAATAATTTTGGACTTCCTAATTTTTTGAAATGTACATACTCAATATTATTTTTTTTTAGGTGTTGAGAAAGAATGGTTTTAGAAAATCCTTTTTTTCTGCTAATAGGAATTTCCCGAACATCAACAAGGGTTGATATTCCTTCTTGTTTGAGATGATTTATAAAACCATCAATACTTTTACCTTCATATCCAATTGTATATAATGAATTCTGTTCCATATTTCTCCTATCGGTTATTTTGTTGAAAATTTTAATTTAAATATCTCATAAATTATTTAAAAAATCAATTACTGTATTACGATTTAATTTTTCATAATATAATTGATTACTATAATTTTTCAAACAATCATAGCAAACAGTTTCACATGTGCATTTATTACAAATATCTCGAGTTTGTTCAATAATTTTTTCCCAATTATCAAATCCCTTAGGACAAAGTATAAACCCTTCATTTCCCTGACCTTTATTGTAGCGAAACAATGCGCCGTCTTCTTTTAATGCAAGACGGAATAGTCCATGATCGCTTAAATTACTCTCATCTATAGAATCAATAAAATGAGTTATTGTTTGCCTTTGACGAATTAATGTACTGCGGCGATAACGAGTTGTATTTGATTTTTTTTTATCAACTAATATGCTAAATGATATGGGTTCAACAAAAGGTTCTATATATTGATCTGTAATTGAACGATTGCAAATAGCACAATTACTAATCAACGATTCTTTAATCGAAGCGGTTCGTATTTGTTCACAGCTTGGACATTTAGAAAACCATTTGCGTTCAGGTTTATCAGCTTTACTAACTATATATAGTCCTGCACTTGTAAAAACTTTTTTATGCGCAATAACTTGTGCTCCAGGGGCAAACTCTGCTATAGCAATGCCACGATCACGGCTCAATTCAACTTCTTGATTTTGCGTCCAACGAGTTTGCCCTGTTTCTAAAGTAACCACATCAAGAGGGAAAGCATAACGAGGGAGAAATCCGCGTTTTGCTAAAATTGTAATAATATCGCTTCCTAAAAGTTTTTTAACAGATTGTTCTATGTCAGTTGTTTGATAACCCCGATCATAAAGTTTTTTGCGTTCAGCCATAAGTTCGGATAATTCTTCGGAAATTTTATCAAGAATATATTTATAATTATTACTTGCTTCTAATTTCCCTTTTTCAAAATTTCCAATAGGTTCCGTGATATCCTTTCCTATTTCAGTTTGAAAAATATCTGGTTTATTTTGTTGGTCAAGCCATTCTGAAAAATTTAAATATATATTAGTTGGGCCAATTTCAAACCAGCTCTCGGGAATATTTTTCCGTGAATCTTTTGGTAAAAAGGATTCAAGCCGAATTTGTTGTTTTATTTCACCAAATTTGCTTATGTTAACTCTTAAAAACTTTGCGAAAACAACAGCATTGAAATGTTTCTGGGCTATGACTTTATTCTGAATAAAAACTGTTGGAGTACGTACTTCTCCAGAGATTAAGCGAGGTGGATCGTTCCATGCATCTGCATCATATTTTGTTCTACGGCACAATGTAACACAGACAGAATTTTTGTCTTTGCCGCGTGCGGTTCTTCCTACTCTTTGGACATAACTTGCACTGGTTGGTGGAGCATTGCGTAAAAGAACTTTCTGTAAATCTCCTATATTAATACCCATTTCAAATGTTGTTGTACTGCTAAGCAAATTTACACCTTCTGCACGAAATTCATCTTCAATTATTCTGGCTAATTCTTTATTTATTTGGGCAGTGTGTTCCTCGGATTTTAAACTGGTAAATTTATGCTTACTTTCCCCTGCAACCCAGCGGGCAATAATATTTTCCAATGATGGATCAAATGGTTGTAATTCTAATTTACCGTTACATCCTTTCTTGGAACAGCATTGTTTTACAGAATAAGTAGTAACCAAGTTGCATCGGTTACAAACATATCGTGATGATGCTTTTTTAATAATAATTTTTTCATGATCAAGCTTATATCTTCCATTTTTTTCGATTAATATAAAATTTGAAATTAAAAAATTCCATATATTTTCAGCAATAGAAATAGTTTCTTTTGGCGGCAAATCAAATAACCTTTTCAAATAATCAAAAATTATATGATTTCTGAAACTACCATCCTTATTTTCACTTGGAAGCCATCCATTTGAATCTTCATTCTTTTCGCGACGTAATACAAAAGAAATATCAGCAGTTACACGACCAAACGCCAGATCATCAACGTTTACGCGACCTTTCGGTAATGTAAATGCCTTTTTCTGGCGGATGATTCCAAGCAAAACCTGTAAAAGTGCAGTAGTCTCATCTATTGTAAATTTTTGTGTTTTTAATATATTATGAAAATCCATTTTTTCGCTATCACTAAGTTTGCATTCTACCATTACTAACCCTAAATCTTCTGCTGATTCTCTGGCTGAATCAGGGATACCAAAATAACCGAATGTTTCTGCAATCCATAAATTGCGTTTACCTTTTGTATCTAAATCATCATCAGGATTGCGTGAAACAGGTAAGAAAAAATCGGAATCATATTCATCTGATTTAGGATCAGCAATATCTGCAAGATATTCTCCAAGAGCTATTAGTTCAAATGGAGTCTTTTTATTATTCACAATTTGTACAATCTTTCTTCCCATATCATGAACAAATGTCTCTTCTTCAAGTAATGAAGGAAAAGCTGCTGCTCGCTGACGATGATCGGTAAAGCAAAGTAATTTACGTGATATTTTTTTATTTGTCTGGATTGGACTTACCTGAAAATGAGCAAGAGGGATTGCCATAGCCAAACCTGTTTCATCATCAGATTCCTGAAAACGGCGTACAGGCTCAAGTCCTGAGCTGTTTCGCGTACCACAGTTTGGACATAATGTTAATAATTTTTTTTCTTGTTTATAGATATTCTCACGTTTATCAGATGGACGTTGACGATGAAATACTTTAATTTCTCGAAGATGAGGAGTTTCGCAATGACAATTATCTCCAGCTCCATTATCCTTTTTTTTACCACATATAACGCACCAATCTAATTTTGCAGGATTAAGAAATAAATCATCAATATCATCTTCATCATCAGATTTTTCTTGTGTTGGAAAAGGGAGGTCATCTTCTACACTAAAATAAGACCAGAATGAATCCCCCGCCCAACCTAATTCCGTATCAAAAGAATCAAAGCTTGGATTTGATGTATTTTCAACGTTTTCCGGATTTTGAGCACGACGCGGACCTAAATCTTGCAATACTCCAAAAAGATAGCCACATTTACGACATGTAACAACTTCAACAAGCTTTGAATACTGTTTTATATTATAACAATCAGGGCAAAAACCTTCAGGTATTTCCGGATTATTTTTTCTTGATACAAAAAAAGCCGGTTTACCTTCTCTTCGTCCCGGACATTGTTTATGCAGACAAACATATAATCCATCCTGAGCTCTTACAAAATAATGCAATCGAGTAGGTAATAAATCTTCATGTGATTCATCTTTTTTTGCTAATGCAACTATTTCCAATAAAGCTTGCAATCCATCATCTGCTTTTGAATCTTTTGGCCAAAGTTCTTTAGCAGCATCAATAAGTTGCATGGGTTTAGTTAAAATTTTATTACGTAAACGAAATAAATTTTCATCATAAAGAAGTAATTCGGCAAGCGAAATATTTAGATGCTTTATATCAAAATATTGTTTTATATCCGCATCCGGGTTTTTTTGTAAAACCTCAGCAACCTTTATATATTGATTCGAATAAGGACAAAATGAAGGGGTTTTAAGCTGTGTATCTGTTATGCTCCCATAAATGGGATTTTCTTTATCAAAATTTTCTCCAAATAAATCAGAAACAAATGTTCGAACTTTTTCCATACTTTGTTCATCATTTTGTTTCCCCAACGTAGCAGAAGTTGCAATACATTTTAAATTTTTTAGTTCTAACCTATCTTTTAACCTTCTGATTAAAAAAGCTATTTCTGTAGATTGGATACCACGGTAAGTCGGTTTGATGCTTCCATAGCTCACGTCCATTTAGTTTTTTACGAATTGTTTCTATTGTTTTTTTCTGAAGCCCAAGATTTTCCAATGATTCACCTGCTGCATAAATTTGCGACTTTTCAAGATATGGGCCATTAACTAATTCTTTATTTGTTAATTTTTCTTCCCATATTTGTCTGGCATGTGCAAAAGTAGGATGAAATCGATATTCAGCTTTAAGTAATTCAAGATAAGGTAAAAAAACTTCATTATTAAAACGTGTAGTTAGTGATTCCATAAAGTATCTCCTATGCGTACACCTTTTTTTCTTAAATATTTTTCTATTTCAGTATTTACATTACACTCCCAACTCATTTGAAGATATGGCACTTCTCGTTTTTTATCTATTATTTCAACTATCGGTAAATTTGTTTGGCAATAATACATCTTTCGATATAATCCCCATAAAATAGAAGGATCCCCGCAATAACAAAATAAACATTTATCTGCCATATTTTTAATTGTTGCTCTCGATTCTGCGATTAACCATTTATGCCCATTTTTTTTATATAAACCACGTTCTTCATATTTACGCAATAAAGGATAAGAAATTCTCTCATCAGGTGCAATAATATCTTTAGCGAACATTAAGTCCTCCCATTTCATTCCTTCATTTGACTGACATAAAAGAAACCAAGGGAGAAAAGATCCGGGAAGATTTTCCCAGCACTCTTTCATTTCTTTGATTGAATCAACCAGTTCAATTTTATAGTTAATATTAAATTCGGGAGATTTAATTGAAAGAGTGTGGTCCCCATGTAAATTCGGGGCTTTAAGATTATCTTTTAAATTACTAAAATTTTTTAAAGTTACCCCTGTTTCTTTAAATTCAAGAAATGGGGGATATTCCCATTTCCAAAAATAAAACTCTTTTTCGTTATCACTATGAATTTGAAGCTTTTTCCATACTCCATTTGCCCGCTTATCATCTATAAATATTTTAAATTTATTATCTAAAACTGATTCATTATTGTTAAAATAACCATCGGGTATAGCGACATAAAGAATGGGTAGTTTTTCAATTTTTATTTTGTCTTCGCGTTTTAGACGTGTAAAATTAGCTGCATGATTTCCTATCCCAGCAAAGAATTGAGCTTCAATTTTAGTTCTTGTTCTAAATATTATTTTCGTTTTGATTTCTTTATGTTTTAAAATAAGTTCAGCGTATTTAAGATTTGGGACAAGACGGGTAATAAAACATTTTGATCCATCGGATAGTTCAAAAGGTTTATTAATAGGATTTTCTTCTTTTTCAAAACCATCTTGACTTATTTCCTGAATTGGTTCCTTAGATACAAGTACATATTCGCGTAAAGGTAAATTATCACGCTTTAAATTTATTAAACATCCATCTTTAAATATATCAAAAAGCCCAAATGGATATAAACCTTTTATTTTTTGTTCTTCACAATTTTGACCTGAACTAAGTTTTAAAACTAACGAATTATTAAAAGCTTTTGAATTCAAAATAATTTCATCAGGGCTATTGGATGCATTTTGGTTTATTGTATCTATACTCCATGTTGCTGGTAATTTTTCTTTATCTACTTTAGGTAAATAAAGACTTATTCGCATTCTCTGTTCGTTCCATACCAGTCTTGCTCGATCTTGAAAAAGTGATTCTGGATTTTCTGGTCTCAGAAAATCAGCAGTTTCAGGAACTTCATTAAAATATTCCTGACGTAATAAACATGCTTGCGATAAATCATTAATTGTATAATTAGGATTGTCTTTTAGAATTTTACGCGCATCAAGCATTTCTTTAATAAAAACATTCGCTGCTTCACGATTATCAATTAAAAATTTTTTAAGACGTTTTCGACTTCCAATACGTTTTTCTATAAACTCGTTCCATGTCTCAGGTTTTAGAATTTTCCAATCTTCATGCCAAAGCGCCCATTCACAAATTTCGAGAAACCCATCCCATAAAGAAAGTGGAATACCAATATAATAGACCGCAGAACCAACATAATTTGTTTTATTATGTTGTTGTATTTTTAATCCAATTTTTTCCACTGCTTTTGAAAAAGCAATATTAATTTCTGTCTGTTGATTAGCAGGAAGATGTTCAGTTCCAATAGCTCTACAAAATTGCGGCCAAAATGTATTTTCATCATATTCAAAAAATGCAAGTCCACAATAAAGAACAATCAAACAAAAAGGATATTGATCTAAATTATCATGCCATGCAGTCCACTCTGTTTTCACTTTTTCAAGAAACTCATCCCATTTTTCATGTATTGGGATAGCAGGGAGTAAAGTTCCCGGTTTGTCAGATATTTTTATCTTCTGTATTACATTTTCAAATTCTTTTTCTAAGTTTATTAGTGAATAATTCATCACAATATCCTTAATATTTTCCTCATCACTGCCTTAATCTACTATTAAATAAAAGAAATGTTTCTAAGGTACTGTGACAAAATAACTTAGGGCTTGCGACGAAATAACTGTAACAAATTTATTATAAAAAAAATCATATAGGAACGCATGAAAATATTTAAATTGTTACAGTTATTTCGTCGCAAGCCCTTACACATATAACGCAGTATTTTGGTTTGTATTCAAGGCGTACCAACGGGGGCATACTTACTGCTATGCACCCTTTGGTCAATGCCATTGACCCTTTGGTACAACGCTGAAGACGAAGCAAAAGACAAGTTAGATGTGTAAGTTATTTTGTCACAGTACCTAAAGCCATTATATTAAATGGGAAGGGATTGGTCAATTTATTTCTGTGGTCCCCATTTGCAAAATATTTCATAAAATGTTAATATTAATTCGTTGTGTATATCACTAAACTTGTATCATTAATATTTTATGAGAGGGTAAGATTGTGGGTACTGAAGGAATTAATAAAAACAAATTCTCTCAACTTAGTTTAAGAAAAAAAATATTATTCTTAACTTCCCTCGCTATTTGTGTATTAGTGCTGATATCCAGTTATTACGTTTTTATCAGAACACAAAATATTATTAAAGAAGAAAATGAGAAAAAAATTGAGCTTCTATCCAGAACTTTATCTTTCCTGATTAATGGCGAAACTATTAACAACCTTTCTAAAATACAAAACCGTGATAATATTTTATATCTGCTGAATGCTTTTATTGTTTTCAATATCATTATTTTAATTTTACTTGGTTATTTTACTTTTTCAATGATTAACTCTCCTGTTTATAAATTAAATGAAATAATAAATACTGACAGGGTTAAATTCAAAACTATAATTGATAGTATGTCAGATGGTGTTTTTACAGTTGATAAAAACATGAAAATAACCGAATTCAATAAAGGGGCTGAAAAAATTACCGGCTTCACCCGTGAAGAAGCTATTGGGGAATTGTGCAAAAATATATTTCATCGCGAATTCTGTGAAGAAAATTGTGCGCTTTTAAATGCAGCAATAACTGGGAATAGCATAGCAAATCTAGAATCAAATATCATAACCAAAAGCAATCATATTATATCTATATTAGGGAGTTACTCACCTCTTAAAGATGAAAAAGGGAATGTGATTGGCAGTGTTGAAGCTTTTAGAGATATTACTGATTATAAAAAAATGCATGAACATCTTGAGATTGCTAAAAATCAGGCAATTGCTTATTCTGATATTTTAAAAGAACAAAATAAAGAACTGCTTGAAACTTATACTCGACTTGAAAATGTTCAGCGTAAAACCGAAGAATATTTAAAACAACTGGAGAATACAAATTTTCTCTTAGATAAAAAAGTTATAGAACTTTCTAAATTAAATGAATTTTCTATAGCATTAAGTTCTATTCTTAATAAGGATGAAATATTAAATATAGTAATTCACTCATGCATAGAGCAGATGGATGCAGATTCAGGTTCATTAATGCTGCTGGATGATACAGGTACAGAATTAGTTGTAAAAGTTGCATATGGTAATTATTATCATGATATTTTTAATGGACGAATGAAAATCGGAGAAGGAATTTCAGGATGGGTAGCGCAAAATGGAGAAACATTGCTTGTTACAAATATTGATAAAGATCCGAGATTTAAAGATGTTCCACGACACAGACATGAATCAAAATCATTTATGAGTGTCCCGCTCAAAATTAAAGATCGTGTTATTGGTGTTGTAAATATTAATCACAAAAAAACTAAAGATTATTTTAATAAAACAGATATGGATCTTCTTCTGACAATAATTAGTCAGGCAGCAATTGCTATTGAAAATGCCTCTCTTTATGAAAAACTGCAAAGGAGTTATTTTGAAACTGTTCATGCTTTGACTATGGCTGTTGAAGCGAACAATGCATGGACTCGCGGACATTCAGACAGAGTAATAAAATATGCAATAGATATTGCCCGTGCGGTTGGGTTTTCTGACAGACAAATGGAAAAAATCAGATATGCCGGCGCATTGCATGATATAGGTAAAATTGGAATAAGCGAGGTTATTATTAATAAAGAAAGATACTTAACTCAAGAAGAATATGCTATAATAAAAAAACATCCTGTAATAGGAGCAAGCATTATAGAACCAATAGAATTTCTGCATCCTATTCAGCCGATTATTCGTCATCATCATGAGCATTATGATGGCAATGGTTATCCAGATGGAATAAGCGGTGAAAATATTATATATGAAGCGAGGATTCTTGCTGTTGCAGATGCTTATGACGCAATGACTTCCGATCGTCCTTATCGAAATGCTTTAAGCAGTGATGAAGCAATATTTGAATTAAAAAAAAATTCCGGGTCTCAATTTGATCCTAAAGTAGTTCTTATTTTTGAAGATATTCTTGCACGGAGAAAGAATGAAAAAACTATATTTAATTGATGGCCATTCATATCTATACCGTGCTTTTTATGCCATCAAAAACCTCTCCACTCATTCTGGATTGCCTACCAATGCAGTATTTGGTTTTACAAATATGCTTATTAAAATTTTGAATGAAGAACCTGATATGATAGCCGTAGCTTTTGACTCTTCTTCCCCAACTCTTCGTGCATTAAAATATCCTGATTACAAAATACATAGAAAAAAAATGCCTGATGAATTAAAAATACAAATTCCGTTAATTAAGGAAATAATAAATGCTTTCAATATTTATCATCTCGAAATACCAGGATATGAAGCAGATGATATTCTGGCTTCTTTAGCACTTAAGGCTGAACAGGAAAAAATAGATGAAATTATAATATTTACAAATGATAAGGATATGCTTCAAATCGTTAATGAACATATTTTTGTACAGAGTGAAACAAATAAGCCTGTCAAATATAATATTGAAGAAGTTATAAAACGTTTCGGGATATCTCCTGATAGAGTCCCGGATTTTTTAGCATTAACAGGAGATCCCTCTGATAATATACCCGGTGTACCTGGTATAGGGCCGAAAACAGCAACAGACTTAGTTCAAAAATTTCATACATTGGATAATTTATTAAACTCAAGTTCAAATCTGGAAAATAAAAAAACAAAAGATTTAATAATAAAATATACTGATTCAGCTAAATTGAGTTATGAACTTATAAAATTATATACTGATATTCCAATAAATATCAGCATAGAAGAATGCAAAATAAAAAAAATTAATCATTTAAAGCTAAAAGAACTCCTGCTTCAATTAGAATTCACAAATCTTTCACAGAAACTCATCCCTGATGAATTTAATGAGATAAAAGCCGGCGATTCACTTTCAACTTCAGTAACGAAAAACTATTTTACTGTGGACAATACTGAAAGGTTTTCTGATTTAATTTCAAAGTTAAATAATTCTTCGGAATTTTCCCTGCATGTTGAAACAGCTTCTGATTCCGCTATCGATACTGAGCTGGTTGGTATTGCATTTTCAACTTCATTTGATACTGGTTTTTATATTCCTCTTGGACATCAATATCTTGGGGTATCTCAATTAGATATTAAATATGTACTGGATGGGATAAAACCAATACTTGAAAATCCCAATATTAAAAAAATTGGGCATAATATTAAAAATGATTATATTATTTTTTTAAGGTTTGGAATAAAAATAAAAGGACTGGAATTTGATACTGCGATTGCTTCCTATATACTTAATTCTTCACAGCGCGATTATAGTCTGGATAGTTTATCTATGGAATATTTAGGTTTCAAAAAAATTCCGCCCAATGAATTAACAGGTAAAGGGAAGAATCAAATTCCGCTTGGTCATGTGGAAATTAAAACAATAACACCTTTTGCATGTGAATATACTGATTATACTTTGCAATTGAAAAAAAAATTTTCTGCCATGCTTAAAGATAAAGAAATGGAATATGTATTTTATGAATTAGAAATTAAACTTATTCCAGTACTTGCACAAATGGAGATTAATGGCTTTAAATTGAATACAAAGTATTTGTATGAGATTAAATCTCAAGTTGATTTAATGTTAAAAAATTATCAAAAAAAAATTTTCGAATTTGCAGGAGAAGAATTCAATATTAATTCACCGCGTGAATTAAGTAAAATTCTGTTTGATAAATTAAAACTACCTGTACAAAAAAAAATTAAAACAGGATTTTCAACAAATATAGATGTATTGGAGGAGTTGTCACTTATACATGAGTTGCCATTGCTAGTTTTAAACTATAGACAAATGACAAAACTAAATTCAACTTATATTGAAGCTTTACCGGATATGGTAAATCCTTCAACAGGCAGATTGCACACATCCTTTAATCAAACGATTACAGCCACAGGAAGACTTTCCAGTTCTAATCCAAACTTACAGAATATACCCATTCGGTCAGAATTCGGTATTCTTGTACGGAAAGCGTTCGTATCGCCGGGAACAAATTGGAAGCTAATCTCCGGAGATTATTCCCAGATTGAACTGCGAATTTTAGCGCATTTTTCTCAGGATGAAAATTTAATACAGGCTTTCAAAAATAATGAAGATATTCATACCCGTACAGCATGTGAGCTTTTTAACATTACTTCAGATAAAATTGATACAAATTTGCGGCGTATTGCAAAAACAATTAATTTTGGGATTATATATGGCATGAGCGCATATGGACTTGCGCGCGACCTGAAAATAAGTCATCAGCAGGCAAGCATGTATATTGATAATTATTTTAATCGTTATCCGGGTGTTAAAAATTTTATTGATAGAACAATTAATGATGCAAAAGAAAAAAAATTTGTTACAACTATTACAGGACGAAAAAGATATGTTAATGAATTATTTTCAAGTAATAAATCAATCCGTGAATTTGGTGAAAGAATAGCAGTTAATACTATTTTACAGGGAACAGCTGCAGATTTAATTAAAATTGCGATGATAAAAATACATTATGAATTTGAACAAAAAAATCTCCTGTCTAAAATGATTTTGCAGATACATGATGAATTAATTTTTGAAGTACCTGAAAAAGAAATTGAAGAAGTTTCATGCTTGATTAAAAATATAATGGAACAGGCTATAATCTTTAATATCCCTATAAAAGTTGATATTAAAAAGGGGGATACATGGTTTGATTTATAATAGTTCCTTATTTAATTATTCCTTTTTGAAGATGTCCAATATGCCGCTCTGCTTCTAATTTCCAAACAGAATTTTCTTTCTCCAATTCAAGATATTTTTGCCAATTTCGAGCTGCTTCTCTAAGCCTGCCAAATTTTTCATCATTTTGCGCTATTCCAAAATAAGCATTAGCTGAGTTTGGATTTAGTTTTAATACTTTTTGGTGAAATTCATTTGACAGGGTATAGTTGCCTAATTCAAAATAAGTAAATCCTATACTATTAAGAATATCTATATTAAGCGGGGCAATTTTCAATGCCAGAGAATAATGATCAAGTGCTTTTATATATTTTTTATCAAATTCATAAAATAGCGCCAGCTTTGTTAATACATCAACTTTATCCTTACCTACTGAAGTGATAAATTCCATTATTTTCCATGCTTTTAATTTATTTTTTCTTAAATTAAAATATTCCACTTCTGAAAATAATTCATCTATTATTATATCGCGGGTTTCAAAATCATAGTTAATAGTTACAGGATCTTTTATTTTAGAAAAATTATAATAATGATTGATTACAATTGGAGAATAATAATTCGCAAATAACATACCTTCACGATGCAGATTTGCTGAAGGATTGGAACGATAAACAGGAATTTTTGCCCAGGTTATCTTATTTTTTATATATTTTTCATTTTCATTTTTTGTTGAAGGATATATATTTCGTATTATTTGCAATGCTGGATTATAAAAAATAACATCTTTCCTTTTATCTTCAACAAGCATTAAATATGAAAGAGAACCTGCGCTATTGTCTTTTTCAGCAAAAATTAAACCATCCTTGCGTATTGTTTTTAAAATATTGTTTCCATAATTATAGGAAAAATAATGTTCAGAACGATTATTTGTTTTATAATTAATAAATATCTGATAACTTAATATAAATGATAAAATCGTAATTGTAGCATATTTAATTGTATCATTAGATTTGTTTTCTATCCATTGAATCCCTGCTCCAATAAAAAATGAAAATAAAACATATGATGGGATATAAAATACTTCTATATCAAATAAATTTCTTGGGTTTAATTGGATATTCAATAAAAGTATTACTCCAATACCGCTGATTGCAAAAGCGCTCATAAAAGCCCATCTTTTTTTTGAAAGAAAAAAAGACCCAAAAATCCCTGCGATTAAAAGAATAGGCGTAAATTGTAAAGATAAAGAAACTATGTATCTCCAGATTTGTTCAATAGAAACAATAAATGAAAAAGAATTTTTAATAATTGAACTATATTCGGTTCTAGTGATATGATGATAAAAACTTTTTAAGGTTGAAGGATTTCCCCAGTTAAATAAAGGTACATTTGCACTTCTAATAAAAAGATAAAGATTAGCGCTTATTCCAAGAATAAATAGTAAATAAACTTTATAGTCATTTAAACGTTTTTCCTTCCATATTTTAAACAATAAAAATGGCATAAAAATAAGCATTGTATGATGAATAGTGATACTTAATCCATATATATAATATATCAATAGACTATCCGGTTTATTTAATTCAAGATATAGTAATATACAAAAAAATAAGAAAGTTAGGCTATAAACCTCTCCAATCAAACTTTGAGCCCATAATGTTTGAGAAAATGCCAGAAATGAAACACTGAATATAGATATTATTATAGAATTAAAATATGCATTTATAGTAAAATAAAATACAGTTAATCCTAAAATTGAAAATAAAATAGTTAAAATATTTACACGAAAAGCAATATTCCCAATCGGAAATATACAAGTAAATACTTTGTTTAATAGTACATAAAGAGGATATCCTGGAGGATGTGCTATCCCTAAAGTATAAGCGGCTGTAATAAGTTCACCTGGATCCCCAGGTGCTAGGGACGATGGCGCTGTTTTTAAATAAATAAAAAATATAACTAACAGCAAAATAATAAAAATCACTTTTTTATCAAATTTCATTAAATACCCCCGTTAAAAAGCCTTCAGTCTTCAGTCTTCAGCCTTTCTTTTAATTTTTCAATATGCTTTTGTGCTTCAATAATCCAATTTTTTTCCTGAGAATATTTTGAAGCTTTATTTAAATACATATACCATTTTTGTAATGCTATTCTTTTATCAATACTCTCATAAAGATTTGCAATATTATAATATGTCATAGGATTTAAAGTGTCATATTGCAATGCTGTTTCAAGCTGGGATTTCGCATCTTCAATTTTATTTATTTGCAAATATAGCAATGATAAATTATTTCTAGCAAGAATATACTCGGGATCCTTATCTATAGCTAATAAATAATTTTTTTCTGCTTTTGGTAAATTACCAAGCCCGGTATAAATTAATCCAAGATTATAAAAAATTTCAGACCGGGTAGAGTCCAGTTGAGAAGCCTTGTTTATATAATATAATGCATTTAAAAGATCGTTTTTGTCCTGATATATTACTCCAATATTATAATAAGGTAATGCTAAATCAGGATCGATATTTATAGCTTTCTTAAAATGAAAAAATGCGGAAAAATAATCTTTTTCCTGAGTATAAATAATTCCTAAATTATTATGCGCTTCATAGTCATCAGGAATAAAAGTCAAAACCTGATTATATGCATATTTTGCTTTATCATTTTTTTTAAGCTGCTGATATTTTTCACCTATAATATACTGCTGCGAAGGTATATCATATGTAAATGAGCTTATTTTGTCAAGCTCATTAACTGCCATGTCAATTTTTTTATCGTTTATAAGTTTTTCTATATTTGCAAAAGATATCATTGCAATCAGATCGCGTGTCAATAAATCATATTTCCATTTTGTTTCTCTCTCTAAAATAATCAATTTTTTTAAAAAATCAGGAATATGAATAATTTCCGAATCTTGCTTCAATAAAGAAATTTGAAGAGGATTATTTCGCAGAGTATATAAATCCCAGACATTCTTTTTTTGTTCTTTTAAAGCATATAAAATTCCATACAGTATATATTCATGCGGAGGAATATAACCAAAAAAAAGTTTTTCAGGAGATTTTTCTATAAGATATTTTTCTATTTTTACTCGTGTTTTAAGCCCTAGTGAATTACGCAAATAAGTAAAAAATTTTGGGAAAAAATTTTCTTCACGATCAAGTATAATAGTATTCTGAAAACGATTTTCTGCTATAGTTAAATATGCCAGAGAGAATGTCTGATGATTGGATTGAGTAAATAGAATCACACTTTTATTAATACTCTTTAAAAGATTTAATCCATAATCATACAAAAAATAATCATAACGCTTGCTTAAAGCTTTTAGATTTATAATTAATACTGAAAATAAATATCCCGCAATAAAAATTGTACCCATAATCTTAAAATAAAATCCTTTTTCAATTTTTACTGTTTGAAAATCATTTAGTAAATTATCTAATGAATAAAAACTAATGAAAATAAAAATAATATAAGAAGGTAAAAGGAAAATTTCTACTTCACTTAAAATGTAAGGGACCATATTAAAATTAAGTCCTAATATTATTCCAAAACTAAAAACAAAAAATAAATAAATTATTGATATTGATGTTTTTTTTTCTTTTAAAATCAAATTATAAATTCCATTTATAAAAAAAGGCAAAAAGAGTATAGATATTTGCTTGAATAAAACTTCAAAATAAAAAAAAGTCTGAGAAAAAAATATTTTAAAATCAAATGGATCTTTTACCAAATTGCCAAATTGACTGCGCGAAATATGTTTTATGAAATTATTTAATGAATCAGTCTGCCCCCAATTCATAACAGATCCCTGTAAGCTTCTTATAGGCATAAATAAATATAAACTTAATCCAATAAAAAAATTAGTATAAATTAAAATATCCTTATATCTTTTTTCGGATATTAATTTATAAACAAATAAAGGGATAAATAAAATTAGTGTATGATGATTGCATAAACCAAGTCCAAAAAATAAAGAAAAAATGCGCAGAGAGAAATTGCGGAGTAAAATCCACAGAAGGAATAATACAAAAAAGATATGCAATGTATAAACTTCGGAAATTATACTTTGACTCCATAAAGTGTATGATATACCTGCTGCAAGTGTTGCAATACAGGCAATTGTATCAGAAAAAAAGAAAAGGCAGCATATCTTATAAAAAATCAACAAAGAGCACAAAGCAAAAAATATGCTCATTAAGTTTATTCTAAAACTAATACTGCCAATAGGTAAGCAAGAAAAAATTTTCCCAATTACAACATATAGTGGATAGCCAGGCGGATGAGTTATGCCAAGAGTATAAGCTGATGTAATCAGTTCTCCTGAATCACCTGTTGTTATTGTTGGAGCTAAGGTATAAATATATATATATGCGATTACTATTAAAGTAAATAAAATTTTTAAGTTTTTCATGGCAGTATAATTATAAAACACTAATCAAATAAAATAAAGAACCTTTTGGCAAGCCAAATGGTATCTTCTGTCTCTGATAGGAATTTTTATATTTATATTTGTGCAAGAATATCCTGCAGTAAACTGCAGGGTATCTTAGCACTTCCAGATAAAATAAAAAATTGAATTGACAAAAAAATTAAATCAAATAGAATCACTAATTATGCACCCAAAAATAAAAAATAAAAAAATTACTATTAGAATAAGCTATTCGGAAACAGATCAAATGGGAGTGGTTTATTATTCAAATCATTTTGTATGGTTTGAAAGAGCCCGGACAGAATTTTTTCGTGAGATAGGGTTCCCTTATACTGATTTGGAAAAAAAAGAAATTTATTTACCTGTAGTTGAAGCATTTTGTCATTATTTTACTTTTGCAAGATATGATGATGAATTAGATGTATATACTCATATTAAAGAATTTAAAATAGCAAGCATCTCTTTCGAATATGAAGTAAAACGCGGAAAGGATTTAATCGCAACAGGATATACAAAACACGCTTTTGTTAATAAAAAAAATAAAACAATAAAAATACCTGAATATATTAGGAACTCTATAATTTAATTGGAGAAATAATGAATACCAGAGAACATAATTTTATAAAAGATTTTAGAGAAGGAGATAAAATTAAAAGTATTTATTTATTACGTGCCAAAACCTGTGGTAATACTAAAAAAGGTGATTTTTATATTTCACTTGAATTAATAGATAGCTCTGGAAGAGTGGATGCCAAGGTCTGGGATGCGAATGAAGAACTTTATAAAAAATTAGATATTGATAGTTTTGTAGAAGTAGAAGGAAGGATTGATTTTTTCAAGGGACTCCCTCAGATAAAAATTTCAATAATACGTGTTTTAAATAAAGATGAAGAGCAATTTATTCAAATGGAACTTTTTTTACCTCAATCTCCTAAAGCACTGGAAGAAATGTTCAATGAACTTATGGCAACTATTAATGAAATAAAAAATCCTTTTTTAAAAGATCTTTGCATAAAAATTTTTTCTGATGAAGTTCTTATGGAAAAATTTAAACGCTGTCCAGCAGCAACAGATTTTCATCATCCTTATATTGGAGGTCTGTTAGAGCACACTCTTAATCTGTCAAAACTAGCTAAACTTATTATTAAAAATTATCCCAATACGATCAATGAAGAATTGTTGATAGTTGGTTGTTTAATGCATGATTTAGGAAAAATAGAGGAAATAACATGCAGGCGTTCTTTTAATTATTCTGATAAAGGAAAATTTTTGGGACATATTGTAATTGGAACAGGGATAGTTAACAGAAAAATTCAAGAGATAGCTGATTTTCCGGAAAATTTATCAAATTTAATTCTTCATCTTATTTTAAGCCATCACGGTGAATATGAATGGGGCTCTCCAAAACGTCCTAAATGTCTGGAAGCAGTTATACTTCACTATTTGGATAATCTTGATGCAAAAATAAATGGATTTCACTGGTTTATTGAAAATCATAATACAGATAAAGACTCTTCATGGACAAATTACAGCAAAATGTTTGATGAATATCTTTTTAAAGATTCAAAATTATTAGAAAGTGAATGATTAATTCACTATTTCTTGCTTTCGCGTCTTATATATATATCCTGCGCAATATCCTTTTCCAGAGCAAGTTGAGTCTCTCCAATTTTTATTATAAATGATGGAAAAGTCTGATGAACATAAACATTTGTTCCTGGAATTATTCCCATTGACATTAATTTATGTAATTGAGGATGATTATGTGTAAGTATGTATGATACTCTCCCTGTATCTTGAGCTTTTGTTTGAGATAAAGGCATAACAATGCTTTCAATTACAGTTTTACTTTTTTTGCAGCATTCACCTTCAGGAATAGACATTCCATGAGGACATTCCCGCGGATGACCTAATAGAATACATATACTCTCTTCAACATCAGGAGAAAGTATATGTTCAAAAGCACATGCACTAGGCTCAACTTCATTTTTTGCAATTGCAAGTACGTCATGTAAAAGCCTTTCTGCAAGGCGGTGGCGGCGTGTAATATTTACTGCAATTTTTTCACCTTTTTCAGTAAAACTTATTTCCCCTTTATTATTTATAATATAGCCATTTTCAATTAGATAATCTATCATTTTTTCTTTAATTTCTTTATGAATTTCTTCTTCCAATTTTTGAATACTGGGATCATTAAACTCTTTTTGTTTCCAGATTATTCCTAGAGCCTCTTCAATTTTTTGATTTTCCATAACAAATCTCCTTATGTATGAGTGTCAGAGAGTCAAAGTGTCAAAGAGTCAAAGCAAAGGAATTTTGAGATTTTATTCTGATACTTTGACACTTTGACTCTCTGACACTATCATACCATCTTCTTCAATAATCCGTGGTATTATTCCTCAAATTGTTTTTTTGTTGGCAAAAGCTTAATCATATCTTTAGCATTTTTATAATAAGCTGTTTCAGGATAAATATCAATAATTTGCTTTAATAATTCCTGTGTTTTATCAAATTTACCTTCATCAAAAACCTTATTTGCCATTTCAAGTATTTCAGAAGCTTTACTTTTCGAATTATCTAAAAAAGAAATAATCTCATCATCATAATACATAATCGCTCCTTCCATTTCAACACCATTAGGAAGTATATATTTTACAACTTTATCTTTTCCTAAACTTTGTTCATATCTTGGAACAACTGCAATTGAAACTTTTGGATATATTCTTACAATACTTGCAATACCTATTTTTTTTTCAGTATAACTGTATATTTTACCTTTTTTCGGAGATTCTCTTCCATCTAAATATACTATATGAATTCTATCATTTACTGAAAGCCCATCCTGTGCGCCTACATTTAATTTGAAATATGTCTTTTCCTTTAATCCAATTTCTGCAATATTAATGTTCTCATTGTTATGATCTAAAAAAATTAATCTTTTTCCATCTTTTGACCATGAAATATATTCTGCTTTTACTTCAAACGGCTTTCCCTTTATTTTTATTATTTCTCTTTCTCCAGCAGAAATATCAATTATTTCCAATCTGTTCCTGTCAGCTTTTTTTATTAGCCAATTTCTTTTTGCAAATAAAGGGATTCTTGGTCCGCTAAAACTATTGGAACTAAAAAGGAAATAATAATTAAAAGCTTCCTGTCCAGTAATTTCGTGGGATACTTTAGTATCGATTATTAACTTATTTAAAGTTGTATCTAATTTTTCATAATTACAATCTAATACTATTTCTTTCCCGCTGGGAAACCATGCTGTAATTGAACCTGAAGTTATTTCAATGGGATCATCAACATCATCAGCATTTACATGAAAAATCCGCGGAGGAACACCTTTTATATAAGATATCTTTTTACTGTTTGGTGACCAAGATGGTTTTAATCCAAAATCTACTTTTTTCCGGTCTGAACCGTCAAAATTCAGCACAAATAAGTCACCATTGCTTTCATATGCAATTTTTTTCTTATCAGGAGATATGCTTATACTTTTTATTTCATATGGAGAAAATGTACCGCTTATTGTATCGGAGTTACCACTATTACTATTAAAAATCCCAATACTTTCCCCATTTTTTTCTATTATTCGCCCAATAATTTCAATATTATTATCTAACCAGAAAAATGGGATAAAATTAGTTTTATAAGTTATAAAATTTTTAAAAGTAATATTATTTACTGATGATTTTTCCAGTGTATCTTCAGGAATAAAAAAATTATCTTCTTTAATAGCGATTTTTTCAGGGGGCATTTTTTTTATTTTAAAATATTCACCTGCAGTATAAAAATAATTTTCAGGGCTAAATAGCTTTAAACATAAACGATTTAAAATATTCTCTAATTCATTTTTTAATCCTGTTACCTGGAATGTTTTATTAACAACCCCATTAGTTACATCAATAACCTGTATGGAAATTTTCACGGTATCTTCAATTTCAGAATAAGAACCAAATATAATTAAACCAGTGTTAAGTATTCTACCAAGATCAAGGATTTTAAGCGGATCTGTCAATTCTTCTTCATTTATTTTTACCAGTTGTCTTTTATCATTTATTTCTTTTTGAGAAATAACATCAAATTTATTTAGTTCTGTTATTTTACTGGTCAATATTTTTGAGATTTGATTATTATTTTTAAATGGAGCAATTGCTATACTATTTAACGCAAAGGTAGGGATAGAAAACACGATATTTAATACTAAAAAAAATAGAATGCAATTTTTAGGCAAGAACCCTGCTGCAGAGATGCAGGGTATCTTTTCTCTCTGATAGGAATATTTTATTTTAAGATTAAATTTAAAAATCTCAACTTGAAATTTGTGGTTAAGCATAAATTATCTACTTATTTACTATTTTTCTTAAATAGATGTTCTCTTGTTTCCAGATAAATTATTCGCGCACAATGTGGGCAAAAAAATAATTCTTCTGAGAGTATTAAATCATTAATCATTTGCGGCGGGACACGCATATGACATCCTTGACATACCTCGCTTTTCACTTCAACAACAGCAAAGTCATTTTTATTTTTTAAAATTTTTTCATATATAGAAACAGTATTTTTATTTACTGTGATTGAATGAGATCCTCTGATTTTATTTTTCTCTTTTAAATCTTCTCTTAATATTTCTTCCTCCTTCTTCTTTTCCTCTTTTTCTTTTTGATTAAGCGCTTCAAACTCTTTAACTTCATTTTCAATAATTTTATGCGCTTCTTTTTCTTTATCATATTGATACATTATTTCCAGAATGCTTTCTTCTATTTTTTCATTATTCTTTTTTATATCGTTGATTTCTTTAAGCATAGCAGCATATTCTTTATTATTTTTTAGCGTAAATAATTGTACTTCCAATTTTTTCAATTTATCATTTTGAGATTGCATTTCCAGTTCAAATTCTTTACGCTTTTTTAATAGTAAATCCAGTTCATTTTTCTTCTCAATAGATTTTTCGTGATGTATTTTTAGTTTGTCTTCTATTTCTTTAACACTTTTTGGGATAAAACTTAATTTTTTTTGTATGCTTAAAATATCTCTGTCGATATTTTGGAGAATAAGTAAAGAATTTATTATTGTACTATTCAAAAAATTTCCTCCTTAATTTAATATTTCAAACGGTTGAGTATTTATTTTTGATTTTATTAAATTTATTTTTGATTTAATATTTTCCTTCAATAAATTAACTATTATATCAGTAAAAAATTTTTCAGTATGATAATGCCCTGCATCAATGATTGATAATCCGTATTCCAGAGCAAGGTGCGCATCATGATGCTTAACATCACCCGTTATTAAAACATCCAAATCTAATTCATTCGCTTGAGTTATATAACTTGCTCCGCTTCCGCTTATAATTCCAACTTTTTTAATTTTTTTATTTGATTCACCAACAATTTTTAAAAAAGGAATATTTAATTTTGATTTTATTAAGGAAGCTAAATCAAGTAATTCTTTTTCATCTATTTGTCCATATACTCCATGTCCGGCACCAGGATAAAAAAATTCTACTGGATATATATCATAAGCCATTTCTTCATATGGATGAATATTTCGAATTTCATTTAATATACTATTTATATTTTTTTCGTCTATTAAAACTTCCAATCTGAATTCTTTTGTTTTTTCAATCTTACCAGGTTCACCAATAAAAGGCATAGCATGTGTAAAAGGTAAAAAAGTACCTTCACCTTCTGTCATAAAACTCATTTTACTATATTTATCAGTTTTAAACAACTCTAATGTTAGTAATTTATCACGTATTTTTTCAATATGAGTATCAGGGATATAAATAACTAATTTTTTAAAGTTTTTTATTTTAACAGGAGATAAAGTTAATGTATTTTTAATCCCAATTTTTTTTGCAATTAAAAAATTCATACTATATAAACTCGCATCCATATTACTATGAGCAATATAAACTGCGATTTTTTTTTCAAGTAGACGGGTAATCATTTCAGTTTTTGGATTTTGGGGATTAAAAGTCGAAATTGAATTGAAAATAAAAGGATGGTGAGCAATAATTAAATCACATTTATTTGAAATTGCTTCTATTATAACATCTTTTGTTATTTCTAATGTTACTAATATATTATGTACATTTGCATCCATAAAGCCAAACTGTAAACCGTTATTATCTCCCTGAAAGCTTAATGATTTAGGAGCTATTTTTTCGATTATATTAGCAACTTGATAAATTTTTGTCATTTATTAAGATATTCTTATGTAGGAAACCGTGAATAACGCGATTATCAATAATAATTCTGCTTTTTATTCATTGCTTTTTTCTAGAACTTTTAAATTGGCAGATTTTTTTTCATCAGTTTCCTTTTCTGGTGAATTTCTATTTTCATAAGATGAATTAGAAACGTTACCAGAGATAGAATGTAAATCAATATAAAATTTATTATTATTTGAATTTTCTTCAGCAACTTCCTTTTTTACTGAATTCTCTTCAAGTTTAACAATATTTTCAGTACTGCTTTTTTCTTCAACATCATTGCTCAAAGATGAGGGAATTTTTTTTTCTTTTTCTTCTGATTTAATTTCTATCTTACTCTCTGCTTTAGAGTTATTTGCATAAAAAAATACTAATAACAAATTAATTAATAAAATAAATTTTACTTTTTTCATAAAAAATCCTCTTTAGGCTAAAGGCAACTTTGGGCTAAAGGTTAAGGGTTAAAGGTTAAAAAATCTAAATCTATCTTTTTCCATCTTACAACCTTTTGCCTTTAGCCTTTTATAATTTAAGGAAACTACCCCCTTCAAATTATGAAGGGGATAGTTTAATATTCAGATACAGTATGCTAGTTAAACATTACCTTAAAATGAACCAGCTTTGCTGTCAATTATTTAATTGGTAATTTGCTTATCCATTTTATTTGTATCAAGCTCTCCTTCTTTTCCCCAAATATATGGGAAAAAAGTCCTTAAATTAGTGCCCTGCAGGAGCTGCTGGAGCTTCTGCTGCTGGAGCTTCTGCTGCTGGAGCTTCTGCTGCTGGAGCTTCCTCTTTTGCTGCCTCTTCAGCTGGTTTTTCTTGAACTGCTGCTGGGGCTTCATGAGTTTCGGATTCTTTTCCTGCTTCTTTATCTCCACCACAACCAAATAAAATAGTTGTAACCATCAAAGCTATAACTAAACACGCAAGAATTTTAACAATGCGTTTTTTCATTAAATTTCCCTCCTTTCATATACAGTATTTTTATCTAAGGGGTCGTCATGAAATAAGTATCACAAGATTGCGCAGGATTTTGGGCTGTATTCAAGGCGCTTGTAAGGGCACATACTGGATGTATGTAACCGAACAAGCAACGCAGAAGACAGCTCAAAAGACCAGCAAGATGTGATAATTATTTCATGACGCCCCCTAAATAAGCAATTAGCTTATAGATAAGCTTTGCTGCCAAAAAATCAGATGAAATATTTTCTTTTAAAGGCATTAATTCAACTATATCTATTCCAATGATTTTTTTACGACTGGCAACATATTTTAGTAATTCTAAAATCTCATACCAATTCAATCCGCCTGGTTCTGGTGTACCTACAGCAGGCATAATTGATGGATCTAAAACATCCAGATCAATAGTTAAATAAACAGTGTCTGATAGAGAATTTGTAATTTCATTTATGCTGTTTTTGAAATTTTTCAAAACATCAAATGCATAAAACATTTTTATTCTATCAGTATTTTTAAGAAAATTTGCTTCCTCTTTACTAATACTTCTAATCCCGGCTTGAACACATGGACAATATTCAAGCGATCTTCTTATTGCTGATGCATGGCTGAATTCTGTACCTTCATATTCCTCACGCAAATCTGCATGAGCATCAAGCTGAAGCACACTTAAGTCAGGATAAAATTCTTTATGAGCTTTAACCAGACCTGATGTTATGGAATGTTCTCCTCCAAGAGAAATCAAAACTTTATCTTTTCTGATTATTTCTTTTGTATTTTTATATATTTTTTCAACCATGCTTTTGGGACCAGAATAATCTATCTCTAGCTCACCAAAAGTATGAACCCCTGCTTCATAAGGACATTTATTCATCTCTTCATCATATAATTCTATATATCGTGAAGCATTGATTATTGCTTTAGGTCCTTCCTTTGTACCACATTTATAAGAAGTAGTTTGTTCATATGGTATAGATAATATCACAAATTTTGATTTTTGATAACTATTTATTTCTGTATCTAAATCTAAAAAAACATTATTAATATTCCTAAAATGTTCTGAGCCCATTTTAATTTGCTTATATACTCCTTTAATAAATTAGCAATTATATCATATTTTTATTTTTTTATCAAATTTTACTTATAAATCATTTAATATAGAATTTAGCAATCAATTAAATATATCTAATAAAAAGTATAAAGTCAATAAAAAAACTTTAATTTATTCTAACTAATCAAATTTGCAAAATTTAGAATGCTCCTATGTGCTTCAGATTGAAACGATCTTCATTCGCAAATCTGATTAGTTTGAGTAAATATTGTTTCTTGAAAAGGTAATTAACTTCTGATATGATTGTTTGATTAATGAAAAAGCAATTAAATCATGAAAGGACATATATTAAATATGAGAGATGCAATTGTTAAAAATCTTGAAGAACATATTATTACAATCAATTTTGTAAAAAATAATTTAATGGATGAAATAATTAAAGCAATAAATTTAGTTACATTTTCATTAAAAAAAGGCGGTACAGTATTTTTCACTGGCAATGGCGGAAGCGCTGCGGATAGTCAGCATCTGGCAGGTGAATTAGTAAGCAGATTTTTATACGAACGAAAAGCATTGCCTGCAATTGCGCTTACTACCGATACATCAATATTAACTGCTATAGGAAATGATTATGGTTATGACCATGTTTTTGTCCGACAGATAGAGGCGCTTGTTAAACCTGATGATATAATTTTTTTTATATCAACAAGCGGCAATTCTTCTAACCAGATTGCTGGAGTTATTAAAGCTAAAGAAATTGGAGCTAAAACTGTTGGACTACTCGGAAAAGATGGTGGAAAACTGGGTAAGCTTGTTGATCTTAATATTACAATACCAGGAAAATTAACTCCGCGAATTCAGGAAGCGCATATAGCTATTGGACATATTATTTGTGAATTTGTTGAAAAAGAATTTATTTCTTAGAAAAAAGGAAATTATTTTGAAAATAAAAATCGATTGCCGTCATTTTCCACAGGATCGTCCATGCAAATTTCATAAAAATACAGGTATAAAATGTAACGAATGCGAACATTACTCTCCAATATCTTTTAAAATTCTTATTATAAAGCTTGATGCAATTGGAGATGTGTTGCGAACAACTGCTATTCTGCCAGCATTAAAGGAAAAATATCCTAAATCTCATATTACATGGATTACTCTTAACCAGGCTTTTGATTTATTTATTGGAAATAATTTTGTTGATACTGTACTTAATGCAAATGATTGCAATACATTGGCTCGTCTTCAAATAGAACAATTTAGTCTTGTTATTAATCTGGATGCATCACCACGCAGCTCAGTTTTAGCCAGTTTAGCAAAATCTCCTAAAAAAATCGGTTATAGTTTTCATCCTAAAGGTTATGTTATTCCATTTGGAGAGAAAGAAAAAAAATGGTTTGCAATGGGTGCGTTTGATGACTTGAAAAAAACAAATACCGAAACTTATCAATCATTAATGATGGAAATATTAGGATTAAAAGATAAACCTCATAAAATAATTCTAAATTTATTACAGGATGAACAGGAATTCGCAAAAAAATTTACCAGCAAAAAAAATCTGGGGACAAAGCCAATTATCGGACTGAATCCAGGTTCAAGTCCAAGATGGCCGCAAAAACAATGGGCAATTAAAGAAGTAATTAACTTTATTGATTTAGCCAATAAAAAACTCCCTGTAGAACTTTTATTATTTGGCGGTCCGGATGAAGAAAAAAGACATAAAGAAATAATTAAAAAATCAAAAGGTAAAATTATAGATACTGGATGCAATAATACTTTACGGGAATTCTTTTCATTGCTTTCCTTATGCGATATTCTTATTACAGGTGATACGCTGGCTTTACATGCTGCGTGCGCATTAAATAAAAAAGTTCTGGCTCTTTTTGGGCCTACTTCTTCATCAGAGATAGATTTATACGGTAAGGGGGAAAAAATTTTTGCTCCTATGCCATGTTTATGTTGTTATCGAACCTCATGTAATAAAAAAATAACATGTATGGATTTAATTAAATCTGAGAAGGTATTAGAGGTTGCAAAAAAGATGCTGGTTACTTAATTCATCCCAAATATGTTTATCTCATTATGAATTTCTGATAAGGGTAAAATTTTATCTATATTTCCTTCCTCAACGGCAACACGCGGCATACCATAAATTACACAGCTTTGCTCATCCTGAGCTATTGTAATTCCTCCGGCTTTACGTATTAATCCTATACCTGTTGCTCCGTCTCTTCCCATTCCAGTCATAATTATACCCATAGATTTCGAAGCAAAATTTTCAGCTACAGAAGAAAAAAGAACATCGATAGAAGGTTTATGACCGGATATTTTTGAAGTAATATTATCCAAAGAAATGATATATTCATCGGTTCTTTTTTTTCTTACCTGCAAATGAATATCCCCTCTTGCAATCCATATACTTCCGCAGGTTATAAGTGCGCCATCTTCAGCTTCTCTGACCTTTACAGGAGTTACTTCATTTAAAATAAGAGCAAATTCTTCAGTAAAACCAACCGGCATGTGCTGTACGATTAAAATGCTGGATTTCAAATCTGGTGATATTTTTGGCAACATTGAACGCAAAGCATTTGGTCCGCCTGTTGATACTCCGATAGCTATAACTTTTTGAGCAGGAAAATCTGTAAGCTGAATAAGTGAGGGAACTTTAATTTCCTGCTTAAAAGGAGTTTCAATATTTGATATCTTTTTTAACGGGATATCAGATATGATTTTTATTTTCTGTATTAGATCCTTGAACATATCAGAAAAATCTTTATCAGATTCCACCTCTGGTTTATGAATAAAATCAACTGCTCCATATTTCAATGCTTCTATTGTTAACATTGCACATTTACGCGTATAAGAACTAACGATTATCACCGGTGTAGGGAAATGTTCCATTATATATTTTAAAGTGGTCAATCCATCCATTTCCGGCATTTCTATATCTAATGTTATACAATCGGGTTTTAAATGAGGGATACTTTGAATGGCTATTTTACCATTCATTGCAGTACCTACAACTTCTAAATCCGTATCAGATGAAATAATTTTACTTAAAACTCTGCGGATAAACAATGAATCATCAACAATTAAAACTTTTATTTTTTTCATTCAAACAGCTCCCTAAAAGACAAATATCAATAATATTTATAGCACATCTTATTTATTTTTCATAATTTCAGTGGATTTTTTTTTTTTTTGAGGTAAAATAATAGTACTCAAGTTGACTGACTTTTTATAACATAAAATTAAAAATTAAATATAAAAAATCAAAATTAATGTGTCACTTCGTGACATTATTATGTTTTAAATCAACAAATGTCCGCAGGACACTACAATTTTGCATTTTAAAATTTGAATTTTGAATTTATCTCCACAAGAACTCAGTCAACTTGAGTAATAGTAGTAAAAATTATACGAGGATATTGAGGATATCTATGGAACAAGAAAAATCAGATTCATGGGAACCAAAAATTTATGGTTTTTTATGCAATTGGTGCAGTTATGAAGGAGCAGATTTAGCAGGCGGCGGCAGACAAACTTATCCATCAAATATCAGAATTATTCGCGTGCCATGTTCCGGGAGAATAGATCCTGCATTCATCTTAAAAAGTTTTGAACATGGTGCTGATGGAGTCCTGGTCTCAGGATGCCATCCGGGAGATTGTCATTATACAGAAGGGAATTATTTTGCAAGACGTAAATTTGTACTTGTGAAAAAATTGCTTGAATATGTTGGGATAGACCCTGAACGTTTTCAGGCCCGATGGATTTCTGCTTCTGAAGCAATAAAATTTGTTGATACGATTAAAGAAATGACAGAAAAAATTCGTAAATTGGGACCAAATTCTAAATTAGTAAAAAAAATTTAAGGAAATATTTATCAAATACTTATGAATATAAATAAAGAATTACAGGAAAAAGTTAAAAAACTATTTGAAGATAAAAGAATAGATTGTTTTATCGGATATGAACAGGGTTCGTTATTTTACAAAGCAAGACCATGTTTTATAAACCGCATAGAAGATGTGAACCGCTTAATATTCAATTCTTTTTGCATTAACAATTTATCTATTTATCTTAAAAATTTTTTAAATATGAAAGTTGGAATAATAGCTCATGCCTGTACATTACGCTCAATAGTTGCATTATTACAGGGCAATCAGGTCAGCCTTGAAAATTTGTATATTATTGCAGTTAATTGTACTGGAATGATTGATCCTGTAACCAATATAACCTATGATAAATGCAAATTTTGCGATAATAAAATGCCTGAAATTTATAATGAATTAATTGGTAATAAAATTTCCTGTGAACAAAAACCTTTGAATGAATATGCATTTATTGAAGAATTTGAAAAACTTTCTCCTCTTAAACGACGCGAATTCTGGGAGAAAGAATTCAGCAAATGTGTACGCTGTTATGCTTGCAGAAATGTTTGCCCAATCTGCTATTGTCGAGAATGTATTGTTGATAAAACAACACCTCAATGGGTTAGCAAATTAAATCAGCCTTCTGTCAATGAATACTATAACCTTATACGCGTATTACATGTTATGGGTAGATGTACAGATTGCGGTGAATGTGAAAGAGTATGTCCGGTAAAAATTCCATATCGTCTATTAATTAAAAAAATGGAAAAAGAAATTGAAGAATTATATGGTTATAAAGCAGGTATTGATCCGAATGCTCCTCCACCGCTGTCAGTATTTAAAGAGGATGATTCTGAATATGGAATTAAGTAATTATGAAATACGAAAAATATAATAATAAAATTCAAGGTTAATAATTATGGAAAAAACAATAACACAAAGTAACCTGAATACCCTTATTGAAAAATTATCCAACGACTATGATATCTATGCTCCAGTTGTAACAGGAGAATTTAGTGAATTTGCTTTAATTAAGCATCTCGACGAATGCAATCTTGATATTCTAAATACTACCAAACCACTTAAACAACTTTTTTTACCGCAATCAGAAAAACTTTTTTCAGCAATTGGATATGGAGAAAATCTTAAATTGGAATCACGCGCTCCATTAAATCGAAAAAAAATAATTTTTGGAGCAAAATCCTGTGATATAAAAGGAGTAGAATTGCTTTCAAATGTTTATAGCTCCGGAACGTGCAAGGATGAGCTATTTATTGATAATAAAAACAATTCTATTCTAATAGGACTTGCGTGTTTAACTCCACGCGACACCTGTTTTTGTACTGCATTAGAAATAAATCCTATTGAAGAAAAAGGGATGGATATTATTCTAACTAAAATCAATGGTAAATATATTATAAAAACTTTAACCAATAATGGAGAAGCTTTACTTAAAAAATATAATGATATATTAACTGATATAACTAAAGAAGATTTAGAGAAAAAAAATAGAATTATTGAAATATATAAAAATAAAAAACAAAATATCACCCTGGATTTAAAAAAAATTAAATCACAATTCGATAATAGTTTTAAAAATCAAATATGGGAAGAACTGAGCTTGCGCTGTATAAATTGCGGAATATGCACTTATTTATGTCCTACGTGCCAGTGTTTTGATATACATGATGAAACCGGCAAAAATACATGCATGGCTAGATTTAGAACATGGGATACATGCATGTCTCCAGACTTTACACTAATGGCAGGAGGACATAATCCCCGTAGCAAAAAAGCCAGGCGTATAAGGCAAAGATTTATGCATAAATTTAAATATTATACTGATTATTTTTCAATACCCTATTGCACAGGATGCGGACGATGCATTCAATTCTGTCCTGTAAATATTGATGTGATGGAATTACTTAAACGATTTCAATAGACAAAAAGGATTAAATTAAATGAATAACATCTATATGCCTTATTTAATGATAATAAAAAATATCATACAGGAAACTTTTGATGTAAAAACTTTTCAAATGATTTTTAAAAATAAAGAAGAAGGGGAAAAATTCACATTTTTACCGGGACAATTCTGTGAATTTTCTGTCTTTGGAACCGGGGAATCAACTTTCTGTCTTGCATCCTCACCAACCAGACGCGAATTTGTAGAATGCAGTATTAAAAAAATTGGTAAAGTTACAACAGCAATACATGAACTTAAAATTGATGACATTATAGGGATACGCGGTCCTTATGGAAAAAACTTCCCTTTAGAATTAATCAAAAATAAAAATCTTTTATTTATTGGCGGCGGTATTGGACTTGCCCCTTTACGTTCATTGATAGATTATTGTATGGACAATCGCAATGATTATAAACAAATTAATATTATTTATGGCGCACGTACTCCAGATGATCTAGTATATAAACACGCTTATGATAATTGGAAAAAATCACCAAATACCAATCTTCATATAACTGTTGATAGAATAATCGGCGGATGGACAGGGCATGTTGGTTTTATACCTATGTATCTTCAGGAACTAAAACCTTCTCATGAAAATACAATTGCTATAACATGCGGACCTCCAATAATGATTAAATTTGTAATTGAAACACTGGCAAGTTTAGGGTTTCCTGGAGAAAATATTATAACTTCTTTAGAAATGAAAATGAAATGCGGTATTGGTAAATGCGGCAGATGCAATATTGGCAATACTTATGTATGCCAGGATGGACCAATTTTTACTTATGAACAAATTAAGAAGTTGCCGAATGAATTTTAATTAGGGAATTTGATTTACATATTCCCCAAAGCTCTCAATGGCATTGACACTAAATATATTATTAAATTGAGCATTGACAATTGAGCATTG
>CAYWFU010000025.1:0-36811 GCA_964457585.1 uncultured bacterium
TTATCAAGCTTTTTTTATGTTCGATAAATCGAACAACTACAATTTTACTCCTTAAATTACTGCCATAGGGCAACAGCCCGTTCAATGGCATTACTAAATTTAGAAATAGGCTTTTTATCCTATCTACAGTTTACAGTCATTTTTTATTGGACGAACGATTACCTTAAAAGGAATTAGTGTCAATGCCGTTGACAGCTCCAATATTTCAGCTAATCTTTTCTGCCTGCTTCATCTCCAGTATCCTGTCAACACGGAATGTTCTTTCTTCTCCCCGTTCCATACAATATGCTTCTACTCCTAAAAATGGTCTATCTAAATAAAATTTTTCACCTACACTGGTGGGCTTTATTATACGATACGATTTTTCATCGCTTGATTTCAAATATAATATTTCAAGGCAGGTATTATCCTTTATTGCATTCTCAATCATATTAACTTTATCTTCCAGAGACATGTTTCGTTCGGAAATTGCATATTGATATTTTGTAAGGAACCTTACAACTCGCCAGTCCATTAATATATGAGATTTCTTGATGGGCTTCTTAAGTACAATTCCATCAAGCGAAGTGCAGCGGCTTAATGCAACATAAGTCTGTCCATGCGCAAATGCCCCAATTCCCATATCAATTATAACATTATCAAATGTTTTCCCCTGACTTTTGTGGATTGTAATCGCCCACGCAAGTTTTAATGGATACTGTGTAAAAGAGCCGATTGGATTGGTCTCAATTATATTCTTTTTATCATTAAAACTAAAATGAAATATTTCCCATGTATGAGGAATGACTTTCTCAATGCTTCCATCTGATAATTGAATCAGAACAATATCCATTAGTTCTTCTTCATCTGATACAACATCTACAATTTTTCCAATTGAACCATTCACCCACCGCCCCTTTGAATCATTATTTAGCAGCATAACCTGCGCACCAATACCAAGATGTAATTCAGACTCATTTGGGAAGGAATGTTCTTCAAAATTTCCAAGAATCTGTGCTTTATATGTATATATTTTTGTTTTAAGCTTGTGAAGATACTCAATATTAATTTCAGATGCCATTTTGTTTGTAGTTGTCAGATATATTGCATAACCCTTGTTTTCTCTTATCTGAGCTTCCGCTCCAACTCGCTTGTTTAACACAGTAATATTTTCCTCTGTGATTGAATTATTGCGAATTGCATTAAGAAGTTTAATAAATGTTTCGTCTTTTTGGCGATAGATTTTTTCAAGTTCAATAAATTCCATTGAAAAATTTTTAATAACATCTGCATCAAAAAAATATGGACTTTGATAATGTGTTGTAAATATTTCCTTTTCTTTAGTTGTTACAACAGGTGGGAGTTGGTAGAGATCCCCAATAAAAATCATCTGAATACCACCAAAAGGAACCCCGGATTTTTTGCCGTTGTAGCGCAGGAATTTATCCACACAATCAAGTAAATCAGCTCTTACCATTGAAACTTCATCGATTATTATTGCGTCTATTTTTTTATAAATATTTATTTTTTTACCGCTTAGTTTTTTTATCTTTTGAATAGTTACATCAGTTTTAAATCCAAAAAAAGAATGTATGGTTTCACCTTGAACATTAAGAGCAGCTACTCCTGTAGGAGCTAAAACAACTATTTTTTTTGGTGTTTTAGATCGAAAATAATCAAGCAGTGTTGATTTGCCTGTGCCTGCTTTTCCGGTAATAAAAATATTTTTACCTGTATTTTCTATTATTTCAATAGCTTTTTTAAATTGGTTATTCAGCTCGATCTGATTAGTTTTCATTCTATAATTCAATATTCAGTATTTTTGTTGTCTTTTCAAGTACTTCGTCAGGATCAAAAGGTTTGGTTAAATATTCATTTGCGCCGACATCCATTCCTTTTTTTCCATCCACTTCCTGTCCTTTTGCAGTAAGCATTATAATATAAACATTCTCCATTTTATATTTTTTCTTAACTGCTTCGCACATATCATATCCATTCATTTTAGGCATCATAACATCAAGAAAAATCAGGTTTGGATTATGTTCTAATGTCATTTTTAAACCCTGTTCTCCATTTTCTGCAATCAGAAGTTCAACCCCTTTTTCCAGAACATCCTCAAGGGTTTCCTCTAATAAAGATCGGATATAGGGTTCATCATCAACAATTAAAATTTTTTTCTCATTCATTCTAAAATTTCTCCTTTCATAATATTAATCATATATAGATTATCATATCTATGAATTTAATACAAATTTTAACATTAAAAAACAATATACAGTCATTAATATCTGATGACTAAGATAGTATAAAAATTTATATGTTTTTTGTTTCACCGCATGAAAATGCACAACCATTAGAAAAAGGCTAAAAAAAAGTCCGCATAATAAAATAAAGGCTTGTGAAATATTAACAAGAGAAAAAGAAAAAAAATTATTTTGTATTGATGCCTGGTAAATTGTTCCTGTAATATTTATTTTTGAAAGAAAAGGCAAAAATTTTAGCTGCAGCGCCAAATTTGCTGCCAGAGCCATTGGTATGTAGAAATTTAATATATCCAGATAATGCTGAAATTTATTTTCTCTATCTGTACCATAAAATATTAAATTAACTGTATATATTATCAATCCTATTACTATTGGTAATATCCAATAAACTAAATTGAAATTAAGTGAAGTATCTACAATTTTGGAACCATGAAATAGGATGGCAAAAGGAGCGCTGATAAGAATAATAATTAAAAGAGAGGTTTTTTGCCCAAGATGTTCATTCCCTGATATATCCCATCCGGGTAACCGTAAATTTAGTTTTGGTGAATTATTTGGACATAGACGAACGCACCGCATGCAAAGTTTGCAAAGTAAATTGCTGTTAGTAAATTGCAAATGAAGCAGCATTGGACATCCTTCGATCGTGCTATTTCCTTTAAAACAATCATGAGTCTTGCACTTATTAGCGCAAATATCCGGATTCGAGCGCAGTTCTATAATTGATGTTAGGGATAAAGTTCCGGCAAACCAGCCTAAGGGACAAATATATCTGCACCATGTATTTCGTGTAAAAAGAATATTGGTAATTGTTGCCAGCCCAACAATTATTCCTAAGATAATCCCTGTTCTGAATCCGGATAAATTCATGTGAAAAAATTCTTCCGCCCAGATTATTAAAAGGAACCCTATTGCCGTAAAATAATGAGTATTATTTTGAATAAAAGCAGGCACTTTCAAATTAAAATGCTTGATTTTTCTTAATCTCATTCCTGTTTCATTAATTGGACATATGCTGCACCATAATCTTGCAACAAAAAAGAAAGATAACGTGAAAAGCGGCCACCATATACTCCATGCTAAAAATGTCCCGGTATTAATTCCATTTTTAGTACTGGATATAAAAGCATAATAAAAAATTAAAAAAACTGCTATTGAACTAACGAAAATTAAATAACGCGGGAAAATACCCTTTTTAATTAAATTATATAATGGTTTAATATTTAATAGGTTATAATGAAATTGAGTTGATGGTATTTGTATTCCCAAAAATAAATATTCACTTGTTATTATATCTGATTCTGTCAAAATACATGCGCGTTCAATAATTTCTTTTAACTCTTTAACATTGCCTAAAAGAAAATTATAACTCAAAAGAATTTCATAACCTTTATCATCTATTCCTTTTATTTCCTTACCTATGGTTTGAGAATATTCTTGAATAAAATGTTCTGCTATTTTTGTAATATCTTTTTTTCTTTCTCTTAATGGCGGAATAAATTTTGTATGCTTTTTTAGGATTTCAAAAAGATGAGGAGGAAACTCACCTTTTTCAACTTTTTTTTCCAGAGGTATAGATGTTTCTGCTACAATTCTAACATCATGTTTTAAAACTTTTATACGATTTTCATCACATGGAGCAAGATATTCGAATAGTTTCTCACCTAAATCTTTTGGCAAACGGTCAATATTCTGAAAAAAAAGTGTTCCGCCCTCAGCCAGATCAAAATAACTAAAATCCATTTCAGATGCTTTATGTTCATATGGATTATCAGTACCGAATAGCAGTTTAGAACTTAATACATTTGAAGCCAATTGTGTGCAATCGATTTGTATAAACGGCTTTCCCCTTCGCTGACTTTCACGATGTATTTTGCGGGCTAATAATTTTTTACCCACACCACGTTCACCATAAATTAAATATGGTGTTGGGTCATCTGGAACAGAATTTAAAATTCGTTCAAACTGCGGAGTTCTTGTTATAAATTCTTTATATTCATTTTCCTGATCTTCTCTTTTTACTCTTCTTAAAGCTAACTGACGTTTATTTTCCCAGTTTATTTTTTCCAAATAAAAATTATCTATAGCTATTGCCGCTTGAATAGCCAGACTAAAAATAAGTTTTTCATCGCGTGCTTTAAAATAATTTTCTTTTTTCGAAGTAATAACAATTACACCATAAAGTTCGTCCTTTGCTTTCAATGGTACACCAAGAACTGAATTTATATTGCAATCACAGTTTTTAACCTTATGTTTTTGTTTAATATCATTGACAATTTCAGGATTGCCATTTCTAACTACAAGGCGTGCTATTACTCTGTCTGGATGTGTTTCAGAATCAGATGAGCACACGCTGCCAAGAGATGCTTTTTTTTCCAGTTTATTTGTTTGTTTATCCAGAATATATACAGAGTATGTTTCAGCATTAATAATATTCTTACTTTCAAGCAATACTGATTTAAGTATAAAATCAAAATCAACAATTGAGCTGATTGTTCCGCTAAATTTATATAGTAGATTTATTTCACGATAATTATTTAATGTTTCCTGAATAAGCTGTTTTCTTTCAACTTTTAATTTAATTATTTCCTCCAGGAAAATTTTAATCAGACTTGATAATAGTAAAATTTTTTCTTTCTGATTTTCATTTTTCTGTATAAAAATAAATCCAAGAAGATTTTCCTGAAATAAGATTTTAAAAATAAAACCAGAATCAATTTCAATATAATCCGCTTGAATTTCATTTTGCGGTAAAATGATTTTTTGTGATGGATTAGCAGCAAGAGAAGTTATTAAACTATTGTCTTTATCATAAATAGATATTTCTCCGGAAAACAAAATTAAATTAGCTATATTATTAAGAAACATAGCTATAATTTTTTCATTTCCTAAAAGTAATCGTTTTAGACGGATAGTTTTTTCTATTTC
This sequence comes from uncultured bacterium, assembly GCA_964457585.1. Lineage (GTDB taxonomy): Bacteria > JACRDZ01 > JACRDZ01 > JACRDZ01 > JACRDZ01 > CAYWFU01. The sequence goes on from CAYWFU010000025.1 coordinate 5,172, forward strand.
TTTATTTATAGAAGTATTTTTATTATTTTCTAAGTTTTCCATATCTATACTATTATTTATCTCTTGTAAGTATAATAATATTCGTTTTATCAACATTTTTAACCAATTTCAATGTCTCTAAAATTTCACTGCTGTTCGAAACAATATCATCGATCAAAATCAAATCCGGATTTTCTTGCTTTGCTTTTTCCACACCTTCTTTATCACTGGATGCTGATACGACTTCATAACCTTTTGAACTTAGAACATCATGAATTGATTTAGATGATGCTGATTTAGTATCTTCAATTAACAAAACCTTTTTTCTTCTTGGAGCTTTATTCCCTGATAAAAGATCAGAAACAGATTTTATTACATTTTCAGTATCAATTGATTTGGTTATATATTCATCTGCTCCTAATCTATAGCCTTTTTCTTTATCTTCATAAATAGAATGAATAAGAATTGGAATATTAGTTGTTTGTTCATTAGCTTTTAAAAGTGTTAATACATCAAATCCATTAATCCCAGGCATCAGAACATCACAAATTATCAGATCAGGATTTTCATTGCGGGCTTTTAAAAGTGCTTCACTGCCTTCACTTGCTTCAATAACTCGATAACCTGCATCTTCAAGCTGTTCGCGCAGAAGAGTTCGTATATGCTCTTCATCATCTACAACTAATATAAGATGCCCTTTATCCTTTTTATTGATTTTATCAATAAAAGTACTTCTTGAAAGTGTTGGGACAGCTTCGTCTTTTTTAGATAAAGTAGTTTCTTTCATGGCAGGTATTGTAAAAATAAATGTGCTCCCTTTTCCATATTCGCTTTCAACCCATATTTTACCGCTATGATGTTCAATGATTTCCTTGCAGATAGTTAATCCTAGTCCTGTTCCTTTTGGTCTGTCGCCAAGAGTATCTGAATCATCATCTGTTATTTGTTTAAATTTTTCAAATACTTTTGTCAAAAATTCCGGCTTAATTCCAATGCCTGTGTCTTTAATTTGTACAACTATATTTCCTTCTTCTTTTTTAGCAATAATGGTAATGCCGCCTGTATTTGTAAATTTAATTGCATTGCTAATAAGATTTGTTATAACCTGTATCAGTTTGTCCTTGTCAGCTTTTATTCTTGGTAAATTTTCATCATGCTCAAATTTTAAACTCAACTTTCTTTCGTCTGCCAGAGATGATGTGGCATATATAGCTGACTGACATATCCCTTCGATATTAGTCGGTTCAATTTTCCATTCTATTTTACCTGCTTCAATTTTTGCCAGATCAAGGAAATTATTTATTAATCTTGATAATCGTTCGCCTTCTGCAGCAATTATTTTCAGATTCTCCTGTATTTTTTCTGCTGATTTAGCAACCTTATCATCATTCATATTTATTAAAGGAATAATATTACTGCTGAATTTTTTTTGAATCATTTTGGCAAATCCAAGTATGGATGTGAGAGGAGTACGGAGTTCATGCGAAACAATAGAAAGAAAGTCTGATTTCATTTTATCTATTTTCTGGACTTCTTTAACCTTCTGTGCTAGTTCTTTATTAGATTCACGCAGTTTTTTTTCAAGATGTTTTTGTTTGGTTATGTCTTTGCTGATTCCAACTGTTCCAATTACCTTGCCTTCCTTATCTTTAAGCTGTGATAAACTCAAAGATATATCAACCATTTTTCCATCTTTAGTTCTCAGCCTTGTTTCATAATTTGTAATACTGCCGAATTTTTCAACCTTCTTCATTATTTTATGTCTCTCTTCAGGATGACGATACATATCTTCGACAGTTGTACCAACAACTTCTTCTCTTTTATAACCAAGAATTCTTTCTCCGCCGGAATTAAATTCGACGATTTTTGTATCTGAATTTGTTGTTACAATCATATCAGCTGAATTATTAAGAATTGCCTGTAAATATTCTGTGTTGTGGAGTAATTCTTGATTTTTCTTTTCCAATTCATTTAGCAGATTAAATTTTTCTATTCCAAATGCTGCCTGCATTGCTAAAAGGGCGAGAGAAGCAATTTGTTCCGGTAGAAAATTTCTTGGGACAAAATCATCAACATATAAAATTCCAACTTTTTTATTTTCACATATTAATGGAACAGCAATAAGAGAAGCTACTGTTTCTTTAAGCATTAATGGATTATTAAACGATTGTCGTTTAGTAATATTGTTGATTATAACAGGTTCATTATGCTGAAGCACATATGCATTCATACCATCTTTGCGAACAGAATAAGTTTTTATTTTAGAGAAGTCACTGCTGAATCCTTTATCTGCAATCAGGTTAAGTATATTTTGTTTTTCATCATATAAAGCAAGACTGCCGGCAGGTGTTTTGGTTAAGCTTAATGCGCAATCCAGGATCGCTCCCGATAACTCTTTCATGCTTTTAGCTGATGTAAGTTTAATCCCTAAATCAGAAATTACTTTTTGAGACTCAATATTATTTCTGAATTCTCTCTCAATATTTGCAATTTCCTTTAAAATTTTCTGGAAAAATTTAAAACTTTCCGAATCAATAAGAGGGACTCCAACAGGAAGGGCAAAATCCTGTCCATTGAGCTGTTTATCACTAAGTATTATGGATAGATTTTCGATATTTTTAAGATTATCAAGCGAGTGGTCATATACAATATTACTGGATTCTTCTAATTCATTCATCCATTCTTTTTTAACAAAACAAAAAATACGAATTTCTTTAAGCTGCTTCAAAACTTCAATACTTTCAAGATGTTCCTGACTGGAAAGAATTAAGGCAAGGTTTATCATAACTGCTCTCCTATGAAAAGAAGCAATGAGTACCTAGCAATGAGCAACGAGTTAAAAAAATATTTAAACTCATTGCTCATCACTCATTGCTCATTGCTTGTTATTATGTCATCTCCTTATTTAAACTTGTTTAAGTATAATATTGTAGATTAAAATTAAAGAAGAGTGTTTTTATATGGAAGTGCCAATGAATGGGCTCTTCCCAGACAAAATATTCCCGTCAGAGACAATAGATACCCTGTGGTTTCGCTACAGAGTTCTTCATTTTTTTTAATTTTAGACAATTTTGGAGTATAAACTTAAGAACAAAGATTGTCAAGTAAAATTAGGACTTAAATCTATATAAATTTATCATACTCTATTGCTAAGGCAGTGAGCAAAAATAACTTCCACATCTTGCTTGTCTTTTGCTCCGTCTTCTGCGTTGTGCTAAAGGTTACATAGCATTGCTATGCGCCCTTTAGCACGTCTTGAAGACGAAACAAAATCCTGCGCAATATGTGGAAGTTATTTTTGCTCACAGCCTAAAATTTATGCTTGACAAATGGGAATAGATAACCTTTAATATAATAATATTTTTATAGTGTCCTTGCTTTAAAAAGGCAGGATATTCCTAATACTACAGCGCTACAGTATGACAGTGCGACAGTGCGATAGAAAGATCGAGAGTGCGAGAGTGCTATAGTGCGATGAATAAAGAACTGTCGCTCTATCGTGCTATCGCACTATAGCGCTGTAGTACTAATCAAAGTGAGAAAGTACTCTGCGGCTGTGCCGCGGTATCATTGGAGGTGCAAAATGAATAAAAACGTTCAAAGTAAAATTGTAGCATTCCCAAATAATTCCGAAAAAGATGTATTTACCTCAGTAAAAAAAAGAAATGCAGATATTGTTTTATTTGATAAGAAAAAAATTGCTGATGCAATATTTAAAGCCGCTCAAGCAGTCGGCGGAGAGGATAGATTATTAGCGGATGAACTCGCAGAAGCAGTAACGCTTTATCTTAAAAAAGAATACAAGGATACAATCCCGGGTGTTGAAGAAATACAGGATATAGTTGAAAAGGTTCTGATTGAAACAGGACATGCAAAAACTGCAAAAGCTTATATACTTTATCGCGATAAACGCGGTAAAATCAGAAAACTTAAGCAGGGATATGTGCCTGAGCGGGAAGCAGCTACTACAGAATCAACGGATATAAGTCTTTTCGTAAGACGCAGTGAAGATGACATAGTTGGATGGGACAAACATAAAATTATTTCCGCTCTTATTCAGGAAACAGGTCTTCCGTCAAATATAGCTCAATCAATAAGCCATGAGGTTGAAGAGCAGATTATTTATTCCAAAATTCGAACTCTAACTGCACCTCTTATTCGAGAAATGGTTAACGCCAAATTAATTGAGTATGGATTTGAAAAAGAACGCAACATGCATTCTCGTTTGGGAGTGCCTTTATATGATGCGCATAGAATTATTGTCAATCCTAACAAAGAAAATGCCAATGTCCCGCATAATCCGGAAGCAACCAATATGACACTTGCTGAAAGCATAAAAAAGGAATTTGCTCTTTTAAGCGTATTTACATCGGATATTTCTGAAGCTCACGGATTGGGAGATATTCATCTTCATGATTTAGGATTTATTGATAGACCTTATTGTTCCGGACAGAGTCTGGAATTTATAAAAAAATTTGGATTAAATCTGCCGAACGCTCTTTCAATTGCCGCTCCACCCAAACATCCTGAAGTACTTCTGGCGCAAATGGTAAAAATGTCTGCTGCTTTGCAGGGGCATTTTGCCGGTGCTATTGGATGGGATGCAATAAATATATTTTTTGCTCCCTATTTAGTCGGATTAAATGATAAAGATTTAAAGCAATTAGCGCAGATGTTAATTTTTGAATATTCTCAGCAGGCAGTTGCAAGAGGCGGACAGGCAATATTCAGCGATATAAATCTTTATTGGGAAGTCCCTAAACATTTCGAGAAAGTTCCTGCAATAGGTCCGGGCGGGAAATATACCGGCAAAACTTATACGGATTATGAAAAAGAAGCTCAGCGTTTTGTCTGGGCATTGTTTGATGTATATTCTGAAGGTGATGCAAATGGACGGCCGTTTTTCTTCCCAAAACCACTGGTGCATATTACAGAAAAGTTTTTCACAACACCTGGTCATGAAGACTTTTTAAGACATATTTCAATGGTTGCGACAGAAAAAGGAAATACATATTTTGTATTTGATCGCGGCGATACTGCGAAAATATCCGAATGCTGCCGCTTAAGTTTTAAGCTGGAAAAAAGTGATCTTGAAGATGCAAATGAGCCATGGCGAATGCGATATTGCGCTTTGCAGAATATAACAATTAATTTACCTCGAATAGCTTATAAAGCGGAAAAAAGTGATGAGAAATTATTTGAAATTCTGAATAATATGATTGAATTGGCTGCTCGCGCTCATATACAGAAAAAGAGATTTATCGAAGAAATATTGGCTTTAAATAGCAAGGGACCATTAGCTATGCTTACAATGGAAGTAGATGGGCAGCCATATATTAGAATGCATCGTGTAACTTATCTTATTGGAATGCTTGGGTTAAATGAAATGGTTCAGTATCACCTCGGACAGGAATTGCATGAATCACGCGATGCGTTAAGATTTGGATTAAAAGTTATTGCTTCGATGAAACTCAAAACCGAAGAACTATCAAAAAAATATGGCATGCGCTTTGTTTTGGAGCAAACTCCGGCAGAATCAACAGCTTACCGTTTTAGCAAGCTCGATATGCAGCATTGGACTGAAAAAGCTCAAAAAGTTGTTAAAGGGAATATCGAACAAAAGCAGGTATATTATACCAATTCCACCTATCTTAATATTGCGCATTCAATGAACCCTATTGAAAGAGTTATTAATGAAGGAATTTTTCATAATTTAATCGAAGCAGGTGCACTCACGCATATATGGCTTGGCGAGTCAAAACCAAATCCGGAATCAATTGCTAATTTTGTTATAAAAACTTTTAGAAATAGCCAGAATGCGCAAATAGCATTCTCCCCGGAATTTACTACATGTAATAACTGCGGTAAAACTTCAAGGGGATTACGCGATGAATGCAGCTTTTGCGGATCGGTCAATGTTGATGCAATAACACGTATTACCGGATATTTCAGCAGAATATCAAGCTGGAATAAAGGGAAAATCGGCGAACTGCATGATAGGTATAGAAGTAAGGTTGAATAGATAAAAAGTATTTGACAAATATATATTAATATAATAATATGTTGCTCTCTTATTATTTATTTAATAAGATAACTTCATTGGCGAGGTGGCAGAGAGAATATGCTACAGCCAGCAGAGCTGTATACGGAGGTTCAATTCCTCCCCTCGCCTCCAATCTTTAGCTGCTAACCGGGCAGCTAAATTTAACTCAAGCACTCAACGAACTTAAAACTCAAATAATGATACTCAGCAAAGTAGTAAATTTTTTTTCGGTGAGAATTGAGCTGAGATAAACAAGGTGTAAAATGAAAATTTAATACCTTGCTGAGTATAAAATTGGGGAGTCGTCTAATGGTAGGACAGCAGACTCTGAATCTGTTTGTGAGGGTTCGATTCCTTCCTCCCCAGCCAATCTAACTATTACCCACATCTCTAAAAACGCTTGTGGGAGTAAGATGAAATTTGCAAATATTTCATTGACGATTGAGCATTGAGCATTGACAATTGAGCATTATAATTTAATTAATATTAAATAACGTCTAATATTTTCAAGGGATTTAAACCTTAATTCTCAATTTTCAATGCTCAATCGTCAATTGTCAATCCTATTAACCCAGACTTGTGGGTAATAGTTAGCCCAGCCAATGTTGTGAATGAATTGTTAAATAACTAAAGGGTTAAGACCATGTCAGAAAAGCAATATCTTATTATGTTTGATGAAGATAAGACAATGAGTATCTATAGTTATTTCCATATATTTTTAGCTTCCTTAATATCTTTATCAGTTACAGGACTGTCTTCTATTATTCCCTTTATTGAAATATATCTGGTGTTATAAACTTTAGGTTTGTCTTCACCAGTGAGATAGTTCTTAAGCATATCATCAGAGAGGTACCAATTCTTACCTATTTTTTTACCTTTTAATTTACCTTTTTTAAGGTAAATTCTGATTGTTAATGGAGTTAAATTTAAAGTTTTTGATAATTCCATAATTGAATAAAGTTTAACATCATCTACTTGTATCATGGTTTTTTCTCCTGATTATTATTTATTTAGTAATTAATATAATAAAACAAAAACTCTTGACTTTGCAATAAAAATATTCTACATTTTGATAGTATACTAATAAAGGAAGTGAATATTATGCAACATATTAACAATAAAGAAGAAAATATTTTTGCTGATGTAATTGAAAAAATACATTCTCTGACATCTTCTCAACAAAAGTTTATCCAAGAATTGCTCTTCAGGGAAGAAAAAATTACAACTATATCCAAAAAAATTCTTCTTAAGAAAAGCTTTGGTGTTTGGTCTGGAAGAAAGGATATAAGAAATAGTATCGAATATGTTAATGAAATTCGAAAAGGATGGAAACCCCGCCTTGAAAGGATTATAGATTAATGTCTAAATCTTTACTTATAGATAGTGATGTTTTAATTGATCATTTGAGAAAAGAAAAAAAAGCTATTAATTTTCTCACTTATGAGATTGAAAAAAAATCTTTACTTTTTACTTCTGTTATTAATAGAGTTGAAATTCTTGCAGGTATGCGAAAAGGCGAAGAAGAAATAATAAATAATCTTTTTGAAATAATAAGTCCTATAGATGTTGATGTGACAATTGCGGATAGAACTGGTGAATATTTGAGAAAGTTTAGTAAAAGTCATGTTTTAAATATTGGAGACGCAATAATTGCTGCTACTGCGAAGGAAATGGAATTAAAACTTGTAACAAGAAATATAAAACATTATCCAATGGATGACATAGAAATTATTCAACCCTATCAAATTTGAGAACCTAATTCCGGTATATAAATATAATCTTTCGTATTTTGAAACACAGTTCTAACATTATGCACAATGTCCAGCTAACTGTGAATGATAGAGTCTAAAGCTTCATTTTGCTCTGTAATTGCAAAGTTTTTATCCGGTTCTAACTTACAAATTCCGGTTCTAAATCGATTCCAAAACCGCCTCTTTCAAAAATGCATATGATGGGTTTGGGTACAAGTATGATGAAATATGTAATGAAAAGAAAAAACATCGAAACTCTTGAAGATATGTTTATTGGAGCGATTTCATAATTTATACTTTACTTGACAAATATTTACTAAGGATATATATTTAACAAAGGAGATAATTAAGTATGCTTAGTAATTATTTAAAATTGAGAAAATTAAAAAAACAAACTTTATTTTAATCCAGACGATTTAGCTGATATTCTTGACATTCAAACTTCATCTGCAAAAGTTTTATGCAGTCGTTATGTTAAAAATGGATTATTTATCAGGTTAAAAAAAATTTTTATATTTTTTCTGAATCATGGGATAATTATACACAAGAAAATTTTTATAAAATTGCTAATATTCTGCAAATCCCGTCTTATATTTCACTAACTACAGCTCTTGTCTTTTATGAAGTTACAACACAAGTTCCAAAAAAATATTTTGAAAGTATATGTATAAAACGCACTGTGAGTTTCAATAAAAAAAGTGTGATTTTTAATTTTTATAAATTAAAAAAAAATATATATTTCGATTTTATAAAAAAGGACGATTTTTTTATTGCAACAAAAGAAAAAGCTTTTCTTGATGCTGTTTATCTTTATTCATTTGGGAAATATAAATTAGATTTTAATGCTATTGATTTTAATAAACTGGATAATAAAAAATTGCGGAGTTTAATTGATTTTTATCCGGATAAAACAAAGGATATTATTAAAAAATTATGCAAGATTTAATAAAGCATGAACAATTTGAACTGGAAGTGTTAGACACACTTAACAGTGGGAAATTTTTAGCTAATCTCGTATTTTGTGGCGGGACAATGATGCGTTTATGTTTTGGATTAGATAGATATTCAGTAATAGGAGTAAATCTATTATGTCCTTTAAATATAAAAATATAGTACCTTGGGGAAGAAATTTTGATGAATATAAGAAGATGTTTGATTTAAAAGAAGATGAGTTAAAATTGAAAATATTGGGATGTGGCGATGGCCCTGCCAGCTTTAATTGTGAATGTAATAAAAAAGGTGGCAATGTTACTTCAATTGATCCTATATATAATCTGACAAAACAAGAAATACAAAATCGAATTGATGAAACATATAAAGATGTTGTAGCGCAAACAGGAAAAAATAAAGAAAAATTTAAATGGGATATCATTAAGTCGGTAAATGAACTCGGGGAAATAAGAATGAAAGCAATGAAATCATTTTTAGAATCCTATGACGAAGGGAAAATCAGTAAAAAATATATACCTGCTGCATTGCCAAATCTTCCATTTTCAAACGATGAATTCGATATTTCTTTAAGTTCCCACTTTTTATTTTTATATACAGATAAGCTTACTTATGAATTTCACGTTAAAGCCATAAAGGAAATGTTGAGAGTTTCAAAAGAAGTAAGGATTTTTCCGCTTTTAGATGTTAATGCAAAGAAATCACCATATGTCCAAAAAATAATCCTGGAATTTAAAACAAATAAAATAAAAATTAAAAAAGTAACCTATGAGTTTCAAATCGGTGGCAATGAATTGTTAATAATAAAAAGACATAGAATAAGGCGATCCACTTGATGCCGAATAGTTCAGCATAAAAAACACGCTGAGCTATTAGGTACAAGTGATTTTTTCATTGCAAGGGAATATGGAAATGATAATAAATCAAATTGGTGAAACCATAATAGGTCGGATAGAAAAAGCAAAATTAACTCCAATAGAGAATGAAATACGAAAATATATACTAAATGAATTAAATATCTTATAAAAATAGCAATCCATCATACAGCAAAACACAACTGCTGATTTTTTGTGTAAGAAGGAAATATATGAATATTGATATTTTGCAATGGATTTTTTTAATAAATTTTGTATTTTTAATGATGCATGAAACAGATGCTTCTTTTTGGAAAGAATGGAAATATTTTGGAAAATTCGGTGAATCTATTTCTGATGAAAAAGGTTTAACGATATTTATTTTAGCACGGTTACCTTTTTGTATCCCGCTTCTTTATGGATTAATTCATATTGACAGAATCTCAGGCAAGATTATTTCTTTAATTTTTAGTGCATTTCTTATATTTCATTTTTTTATTCATATGTCAGCAATTAAAAAAGGCAGGAAAGAGTTTAGCTGGCCAATATCATATTTTATTCAGGTTAGCATGCTAATTATTTCCATATTCCAACTCATAATTACTATGATCTTGCTGTTTCAAGCAGTTCTTCTGTTTTGTTAGACATAGAATTTTTTCTGGATTTTTTTTCTTCCTGCATATTCTCAATCGCAATTCTCGCAGGATATGCGCCTTCTAAATTTTTATATGAATAATATTTAGTTAAAACAGATATAACCTTACTGAAAGAAGAGTAGGTATTTCTATAAATTCAAATAGAGTGTTTAAATAAATATATTCTATGTTATTGATTAGAATTATCAGGTCAGATTAGAAGATAATTATTTCTTAAAATATATCTCTTCTAAATTATGAGTAGCACCAAGACTGGTAGGTTTTAAGTTCCCAAATTTATTCATAAAAGCATATATTGATGCCGGGTTTACAGTATAAATAACCGGTAATTCTTCAGCTACAATCTCCTGCCATTTCCAGTATATTTTACGTCTTTTTTCCGGATCTAGTTCACGTACTCCCTGCGAAAAAAGTTCGTCTATTTCTTTTTCCCATGATGTTGCAGGTTTATCTTGAAGCGGATACCATACATGGAGATGACCATTTGATACCCATACATTTTTACCTAAATGAGGATCCATTGATCCGCCGCCTAAAATTATAATTGTTGCTTCCCAGTCAAAAGTTGTATTTAATTTAGTAACAAATGTGTTAAATTCCATAAAAGATAATGTAACTTTAATGCCCACTTTTTTTAAATCATCTCTGAAAATTCCTGCTTCCTGTTCAATACTTTTATTTCCGGAAAAAACCATTAATGTGATTTCTACTTTATTCCCTTCTGAATCATATAAAGTATCACCTTTTTTCTTAAAACCGATGCTTTCTAATGCTTTTAACGCTTTTTGCGGGCTATAATCATATTTTTTCACATTTGGATTACAGAAGAAATTAATAGCATTTGACAATGCAGCATGCTGAGGATAAGCTAATCCATTTTCAACATTATTAATAATTGTTTCCTTATCAATAAGATGCGCTATTGCCTGTCTGAAAACTTTATTGGTAAACCATTTTAATTTATAAGGTTTTACAAACGGCTCTGTTGATGCTTTTTCGTATGATTCTTTAATTTTTTTTATTTCTGCTTCAATCTGATCCCGTTCATTTTTTTCTTTGATTTTTTTTAGAGTCTTTGATAAATTTTCCATTTTTTTTTGCAAATAAATTTTTTGATTTAATGGATTTTGATTAAATACAAAAAAATTTGTGGAAAAAGTCGGGCCAACATTATATAAGGTATAATTTCCATCTTTTTCTTTTTTCTTTAACCCGGGATACCATTGTCTTGAAACAGGCAGAAAATCAATTTCTTTGGCTTCAAATTTTAAGAGTTCTGTATTTTGATCAGGAACTATTAATATAATCAGTTTATCTATATATGGCAAGCTATTACCTTTAGAATTTTTTTTCCAATAATTTTTATTACGGATATATTCTACTCGCTGACTTGGAATATATTGCTTTATTACATATGGGCCAGTTCCAACAATTTGTTCTGGCGGAGTATTTATACCCCATGTCTGATTAAAGGTACCATTTTTAACATGCTTTTTTAAAATATGTTCAGGCAGGATTTCAGAACCAATTACATAAAGAAATGGAGCGTAAGGAATAAAAGTATTTATTTTTACTGTATAATCATCAACTTTTTCAATTTTAAAAGTTTTTTCTTCACCGTCAACTTCTATGGTAAGAATATCTCTCATGCTGGAAGGTATATTTGGATTATAATATAAATCATTAAAAGTAAAAACTACATCATCAGCGGTAAATAGTTCACCATCAGACCATTTCACATCTTTACGAAGATGAAAAGTCCAGATAAGACCATCTTTTGAATATTCCCATGATTCAGCCAGTTTTGGTTCAATATCACCGGTAATTCCGCTTACTGAAACTAATCCTTCAAAAATCGGGGATATAACCTCACCGCTTGAACCTTCCTGAGAAAGCACAGGATTAAAGGTTTTTGGATCAGTAAAAGAACTCCATACATATGTACCGCCATAAGTACCTATATCTGTCTTTTCATAGTTGATTCCCTTAACTTTACGGATTTCAAGTTTTACCCCAGCATTTATTTGTAGAAAAAATATAAAAAAAAATAAACTAGAGATCAGTAAGTACTTTTTAGGTTCCATAGGTTACTATTATCCTTTTAGATTATGATCAATATTCTGCTCGGTTTTTTTATTTATATCATTCTCAGAAAGAACATCTTTTTTTTCTTCTTTTGTCTCTTCTTCTTTCATAGCATGCTTAAACTTACCTACAGCTTTACCAAGTGCTTCTCCGATTTGAGGTAATTTGCCCGGACCAAAAATAATTAAAACTATTATTAATATTACCAATAGTTCAGTAAAACCAAAATTCCCCATTTTCATTCACCATCCAATCTAAGCAATTTACATTTTTTCATTAATTGCATTAACAATAGTGCTCTTAGGTACTGCTCCAACAATTTCCTGTACCATCTTTCCAAATTTAAAAAGCATTATTGTTGGAATACTTCTTATGCGATACCGTGCAGGGATGGAACTACTTTCATCAACATTAAATTTTCCTACTTTTATTTTACCTTTATATTCCTTGGCAATTTCTTCTATGATTGGAGTAATCATTTTGCACGGGCCGCACCAAGGTGCCCAAAAATCAACCAAAATCAATGAATTAGAATTTAATACCTCTTCTTCAAAATTACTATCAGAAAAAATAATTAAACTTTCATCAGCCATAATTTCTCCTCCTTACTATTAATAGAGATTTTAAATATTACAATGAAGACGTATAAGCCTTTATACTATAAACTAAAAATTTCTTCAATATATTTTTCTGCCATAAATGCTGCGGTCGCACCATCTCCCACTGCTGTTGAAACCTGACGCAATTTTTTTTCTCTTACATCTCCGGCTGCAAAAATTCCTGATACATTAGTCCGCATTTCGTTATCTGTAATTATATACCCTTTATCATCTAATTTTAAAATATTTTTTAAAAATTCTGTATTAGGCTGTGTCCCAACATATAAAAATATGCCACTAACTGATAATTCCTTTTTTTCTCCTGTTTTAACATTTTTAATATTTATTTTTTCAACAAAATCTTTTCCTTCAATATTTTCTAAAACACTGTCAAAAATAAATTTTATCTTTGGATTAGCAAAAGCACGGTCTTGCAGTACTTTTGTTGCTCTTAATTTATCGCGTCTATGAATTAGATACAGTGAACTGACAAATTTTGTTAAATATAATCCTTCTTCAACTGCGGCATCTCCTCCGCCAACTACTGCTACAGGTTTGTTGCGGAAAAAAAGCGCATCACAGGTGGCACAAAAGGAAACACCTCTTCCCCTGAATTTTTCTTCCCCTGGAATTCCTAATTTACCGGGAGAACTTCCAGAAGCAATAATTATTGAACGAGCCTGATACTTTTTATTATCTCCTATTAGTTCAAAAATATTATTATTTTTTGATATATTATTAATATTATCGCTTTCAATATTCAATCCAAATGATCTAGCTTGAGCTTCCATTTTTTGCATAAGATCAAAACCGCTGATTCCATCCGGGAAACCGGGATAGTTTTCAATTTTTTCAGTAGTAATAATTTGTCCGCCAATAGTTATTTTTTCCAAAAGTATAGTTTTTAATTTCGAGCGTGTTCCATATAAACCTGCGGTAAGACCAGCGGGGCCTCCTCCGATTATAACTAAATCAAATATTTCCATTCTTATACTCCAGAATTTTCATAGGCATTAGAATTTATTTAGTTATAAATCCTTCCATAGATTCTTTATCTTTATCATGACAGGTAAAACATAAATCTCCGCCAGCAATAGTTAATCTCGCTCTTCTGTTGGCATCTGCACCTTTAGCGGCTCTTATGCTTTTTACAATCCCGTTCTCGTGAGGATTATGACAGGTTGCACAGAAAATTCCCTCTTTACTATCCAGAGGATAAACAACGTCTTTTCTTTTTTCATATGTGAGTTTTCTTTCTAATTTATCTTTTGAAATTTTAACTATATGGTTTCTTTTACCGGGATGAGGACCATCAGAGTGACATCTAAAACATAAACCTGAAAGATTTGTAATACCCGGATCGATTTTTTCCATACCTTCGCTATCCCTATCAGGTTTAGATGTATGACAATATTTACAGCTATCTTCCACAAGTTCTCCCTGATCATCAATTTGATCATGAGCATTTAACATTGCAAATTGCTGCTGAATATGACACTGAAAACACACTTCGCTTCTGGTCTCGCCAAGACTATATGTAACTCCCCGTAAAAATTGTCTATTTTCATTATATAATGTTTTATCCTGTTTTTCCTGGATTCTGGAATTATGGCATGTATTGCAGGTTATCATACTATCATAAAGAGGAAATCCAGATGGAATTTTCATGAATTCAGAAATTCTAGGAATAACATTAACAGGATGAATATCTGCTACAGCAGTTGGCTTAGTAATATGGCACCACATACAACTGCGATTAATATTATTGTTAAACCTTATATCTGTTTTCTGTCCTTCTTCAGGCTGTTTTTCATGACATGAAAGACAGAAAGTTCCTTTCCAATGAGGATTAATATATTTTGATTTTTCAGCAAGATTTATAAAATTTTCTCTTAATGCAAAGGGATAAGTGCTTTCTCCATGGGGATCATGACATGTTGTGCAAACTGGTGCATTATCAACCATAAAAAGAGGTGCTTTTTTAACTTCATTTTTTATTTCTTCATCTACAAAAGGATTTGTTTTCTCATAATGTTTTTCTGTTATTTTTTCGTGACAAAAAGTACATAATCTAACGATATCCTTAGCAAAAGTTGCGGCTACATTTTCAGCTTTATTTGGATCTGAAGTGTGACAATATGCACATTTGTCAGATTCCTTACTATGAGGGCTTTTTAGTATAAATTCTTTTTCATGACAGGATAAACACATTTCGCGTCTATCTTTAAATATAGGAGCAGTTCTGTCCTGTCCTTTTTTATAAGTATATTTAAAACCGCGCAATAATTTATCTTTTGCATCATCCGAATGTATTAAATGACATGTGGTACATACTATTTTCCCTTTTTGCGGTCCTTTAATACCAAGCGGAAAATATGGAGGAATTTTCACAGACATCTTGCTTAATAATGGATCTTTTCCAATTGGATGTAAATTAGCTCCCTGATGACATTTATTGCACAATTCAACTATATTATCTTCAACCAGAATAACTGTCTCAGGTGAATCTATTCCTTCTATTGCTTCCTTTTTATGACATTCATTGCATTTATATCCAGTGTTATGCATATTAGGAAGAATTTCATCTTTTTTTTTCTGTTCAGATTCTTTAGGAGATTCAATAGAAGATTTTTCTTGAGCTTTAGTATTAATAGATACAAAAATAAGAAATAATAGACTTATTAACCACCTATTTTTACTCATTTTCAAGGATAAATTCCCCCTGATAAAATTATTATTTTTAGTATTTTATAATAAAGTAATAAATCGGGAATGTCAAGGAAAATCCACCTAGAGCAGAAATTTCCCAAAATCGAAAAAACGAACCACAGAGCACACTGAGATATATTTTAAATTTTTAAAACTCTGTGTCCTCAAATTAATTTTTGTTTGAAAAAGCTTTGTATTTTATGATCTTTTTATTTTTTCTTGAGAACACAGAGTAATAAAATAAAAAAATAATAAAAAATTCTCTGTGTTCTCTGTGGTTAATTTCTTTCTTGGGGAATCTCTATACATGGAGATTTAATATAGTATAATTAAAATCCTGAAAATAGATATTTTAATCTGCTAACAAATCCTCGTCTTTCACTTAATTTATGAATAGTTATTTCCTGTTTATTTTCAACTTTATTAAGCTTTTCCATCAATTGTCTAAGTAAAATCCTGATTTCTGTATTTTCAGCATGTAGATTTAATTTTAAGATGTTTAACATCTGCTCAAGTTCTTCTGTTTTTATCATCATTTTATTAATATTTTCATCTTCTAAGTTTTCCACGTTAGTTTCAAGATTTAAAGCTTTAATATCTAATAGGTGATGGTCTTTTAAGCTCATAAATTTCCTCCGGTTTTAAATTTCTTAGAGAATTTATCGGCAGGGAAATTAAAAACTTTAATTTCAACTTCATTATAGACTATTTTTTTATTTTAGTTTAAGATGTTAAGCTAAAATAAGTTAATAAGGAGAATTACAATTTGATTTTAGAAAAAATTTTGCCATCGTGGTTTATTTTTTTACTTTTTTTTATAGCCAGTAGTATTGTAATTTTTTCTTATTTAAAAAACTCGAAAAATATTCCATCGCAATATCTTTATTTATTGCTTGGACTTAAATTAACTGCGATAGCTGTTCTTTTTTTCGCTTTTTTCCAGCCATATATCACTTTAAAAAAATATAAGGATGAAAAAAGTACTGTGGCTATTCTTGTTGATACTTCACCAAGTATGACATTTGAAGGTGCTGATAAGTTAAGCAGATTAAATAGAATTAATAATATTTTTCAGAATAAAAATGATAATTTTTTAGAAAAACTTAAAAAAAATAATACCATAAAAATTTATTCATTTTCAGATCAAATAATTTCTGTTCAGGAAAATCAAAATTTTTCTCCTTTTGGTTATAGGACTAAACTAATAAATTCTATGGAAAATTTAGTTCAGTCAGAGCGGGAAGGTAAAATTAATAATATTATACTATTCTCTGATGGGCAGGATCCTGATCTGGATGATTTTTTGAAGAAAGCACAGGATTTTGAATGTCAAATTAATCCTGTAGAAATAGATTCATCAGAAAAAATTAAGGATATCCATCTTCTGGAAATAAAAAAAGAAGATATCGCTTATCTTGACAGGGAAACGGAAATAGGTCTTTTAATTAAAAATAGTAATTTTCATGGAGAGGAAACAAAAATAATATTATTGGAAGAAGATAAAGAAGTATTAAATAAAAAAATTTTGATAAATAAGGATATAGAAGAAATAAAACTGAATTTCAAGCCATTGTCCCGCGGCTGGCATAAATACACATTGATCATTCAACTTTTAAAAGATGAAATAGTTAAAGAAAATAATCAGATGATTTTTTATCAGCAGGTAATCCAGGAAAAAATAAAAGTTTTATTTATTGAAGGAACACCAAGACTTGATTTTAAATTTATTAAAAAAGTTCTGGAAGGAGATAAGAATCTTGAAGTTGATTTTTTGGTATATAAAAATAAAAAAGAATTTTATAAATTTGATAAACAGTTTTTAAATAGTTTTCCTCAGGATGATGCGTTTTTTCAATATAATATTGTTATCATAAGCGATATCCCTTATCAATATTTTACTGATAAAGAAATATCAGAAATAAAAAATTTTGTGGAAAAATGGGGCGGCAGGCTATTGTTTATTGCCGGTGAAAATTCAACCGGTTATGCAAATACTGAATTGGAGAAAATTTTACCGGTATCTTTCCCGTCTGAAAATATTTTTTATGATGATAATTTTCTTCCGGTTTTAACACGCGAAGGGAATATTCATCCTATTACCACATTAGATCCAAATGGAGACAATAACCGTAAAATCTGGAATGATTTTCCTCTTCTTACAGGAATCCTGGCTATAAGCAAAGCTAAACCAGGAGCAATTATACTGGCAATGCATCCGGATATAAAGTTTAATTCCGGATTTTTGATTGTTATGGCATTGCATGAATATGGCAGAGGGAAAACAATGATTTTAAATGCCGAGGGTTTATGGAGATGGGATTTTTTTATGTGGGGAATTGGAGATAAAAATGCATATGCGGCAAAATACTGGAAAAATATAATTCATTATTTTGGAGAATTTGAAAATAAGAAAAATTTTTATATTCAGACAGATAAAAGATTATATATTGTTGGAGAGAATATACGTATAAGAGTATATCTATATGATAAACTTTTTAATCCGATAACCAATGCGAATATAGAATGTACAATAAAAAATGTTGAAAAAGGGACAACCTCCCCTGTAGAAATTGCAAACTTTGAAAATATTCCAGGAATTTATGGGGGCGAATTTACAATCAATGAACCTGAAGAAGCAATAATAAGCGCTAAAGCAACACATGAAGGAAAAGTTATAGGTATGGATTATATAGCTATTTCAATAGTACCTGATATTAATGAATACAGGGATCTGGAATTTAATAGTGAGAAGCTCAAAAAATTAGCTGAAGTTACTAATGGAATTTATTTAACTCCTGATTCACTTAAAAATGCAGATGAAAAATTGAAGAAAGCAGCAAATAGGGGATTTTATATTGAAAAAATAGAATTGTGGGATACAGTCTGGTATTTTGTGGTATTCATTTTTTTATTGATTGCCGAATGGTCAATTAGAAAAAAGAAAGGACTTGATTAATGTCACTTGTATCTACAGAAGCAATAGTACTTAAGTCTATTGATTTTGGTGAAGGACATAAAATCGTAATTTTCTTCACTCAGGATTTTGGAAAAGTTAAAATAGTAGTTAAAGGTGCACACAGTTTTAAAAATAAGTTTGGCGCATCTTTGGAGCCAATGTCTCTTTCTCATATAGTATTTTATAATCGTCCAGAGAGAGATTTGCAAATGATGAGCCAGGCAGATCTGGTGGAATCATTCCTTGCCATACAGCGTGATTTTCAACTTTTAACCTGGAGTTTATATCTATTAGAATTAGTTGATGAATTTACAGAAGAAAGAGATAAGAATAAATTTCTTTTTATTTTGATAAAAAAAACATTTGAATTGCTTAAGGCGGAAAAATCTTCAGATGCTAAACCACCAAAAGATTCTGTGCCAGGCTGGAAACTGCTGATTAAATATTTTGAAATAAAACTTTTTCAGATTTCAGGTTATGGAATACAGCTTAAAAACTGCGTTAACTGCAGTAATATTTTTGTTCCAAATAAGGATGCATATTCTCTTGATATCTACAGGGGTGGAATAGTATGTGAAAAATGCAAAAAATTAAATGAATTTAATTTATATATAAGAGGTGAAACGCTGAAAATTTTAGAACTATTCACAATGAATGGAATAGATAAAATTCAAAGATTAAGAGTATCGCAAAAAACATTCAATGAATTAGAAAAAATTGTTGAGCTTTACAGGAAAAAATACATATCAAAGGAACTGAAATCGCTGCAATTTATAAAAGAGACTAATAGTATTTATTCGTAGTGCCTGCGACCAATATAATATACTGAGGTACTATTCAAGAGGTTTAAAATGAATAATAAAAATAATGATTCTAAAATATTCGGATTTAGCAAAAATGTTTTTTTTCTTGGAGTAGTTAGTTTTTTTACTGACATAAGTTCGGAAATGATTTATCCTCTTTTACCTGTATTTCTAACCGGCGTACTTCATGCTTCTGTCTCATTTGTCGGGCTTCTTGAAGGTATAGCTGAAAGTACAGCAAGTGTATTAAAATTATTTTCCGGAGCAATTTCAGATAAATTCGGCAAAAGAAAACCATTAATAATTTTTGGTTACAGTATGGCTTCTATTACACGTCCATTCATGGCAATAGCTGCTCTTCCATGGCATATTTTATCAGTGCGTTTTCTTGATAGAGTTGGGAAAGGAATCAGGACATCTCCACGCGATGCTTTAATAGCAGATTCATGTAATAAGGATGAGCGTGGAAAATCATTTGGATTTCATAGAGGGATGGATCATGCTGGTGCAGTTTTAGGTCCGCTTATCGCTGCATGTATTTTGTATTTTTTCCCGGGAAATTATAGATTAGTCTTCTGGCTTGCATTTATTCCTGCGACTTTATCGGTTTTTTTTATTTTTACAAAAGTTGAGGAAATAGCGCCCAGGGAACCTGCTAAAAATCAATTTAAATTCACTTTTGCACATTTTAATGAAGAACCCTGCGTTAGAGACCGCAGGGTATCTTCTCTGATAGGAAGATTATTATTTTGGTTGTGTCAATTCATCCCTGCCTTAAAAGGCAGGGATGAATTGACACAATCAGATAAAAATTTTAAGTTGTTTTTATTAATAATTTTTATATTTACTTTAAGTAATTCAAGTGATGCATTTTTGATACTTAGAGCAAAAGATTTAGGAGTGAGTATCGCTTATATACCAATCCTGTGGGTATTATTACATATAGTAAAAATGCTTTTTTCGATTCCGGGAGGTATTCTTTCTGATAAATTTGGCAGAGTAAAAATAATAGCAATAGGATGGTTAATTTATTTTTTAACCTATTTTGGTTTTGCTAATGCCAGTTCACAGCTTCATATATGGTTATTATTCGGAATATATGGAATATTTTTTGGACTAACCGAAGGAGTTGAAAAAGCTTTTGTTGCTGATATTACAGATTGCGATCAAAGAGGTTCAGCTTATGGTATGTATAATTTTGTGATTGGAGTTGTAGCCTTACCATCAAGTCTTATTTTCGGTTTAATCTGGCAATATTTTGGAGCAAAACCTGCATTTATATATGGCGCAATTTTAGCGCTATTAGCTGCAATATTAATATTTTTTGCATTTTATAATTTTAATGAAAGATGCGATATTTAAATTAAAAAATAATGAAGAGCCCTGCGGTAAACAGGTACGAGATAGTCTTGCAACTATACTCAGCGAGGTCATAAATTCGCATTTTTTCGGTGAGGATTGGGCATCGAGAGCAAGGCACGAAGGCGAGAAATAGCCTTGCACTATTTCGAACCTGACGAGCGCAGCTATCGATGTTCAAGACCAGCGCAAAAATGCGAATTTATGACCTCGCTGAGTATATAACTGTTCCAAAATAGAGCAAACTTCCCTGCCAGAAAGTATGCGTAATTTAGGCAATTGCCACCTCAACTTGTGTTATATTTCAGACACAAAGCTAAATTTCAAATTTATATTTTCTATTTCCTATAATTTTTAATTTTCCTGTATCCAGCCATTTTTTTCTTCGCAATTTTGCTATTTCAAGAAGCAAATCCATATCCTCTTTTTTTCTGGGTCTTCTGGAAACGGATTTCTTTGATTCAAACTTTTCGAACTCTTCATAAATTTTTTTTTTAATCTCTTTTCTATATTCCTCAAATTTATATTTTCTCATGATTTTTGACTTCCAACTTTTTTAATTTTTTTAAAGAATCGATTGTTTTTTCTTCTTTGCTTCGTTTCTCAAGATAATTCCAATCAATTCTATCCCAATTTAACGAAAGAAGCTGTTTACTCCAATTTCCATCCTCTTCAGATTTCCAATGGACATAAGCATTTAATCGATCAATAATTAAATCTTCTATTCCAATAAGATAAACTTTTAGACCTCTAAGTTCAACCTCAGCAACCTTTTCCAATGAACCATTTAATATGTCAGATGGAGATTCAACTAGAATATCATATTTTTTGCTAAACCAATGCCTGCCTTTCTTTTCAAATCCCCAATTTTTTAATATTTCATCTGTTTTTTTGTAATCCATGCTAATAATATCGATATCGCCAGTTGCATAATTTCCTGAAGTATAAAATTCAACTGCATTTCCTCCAACAATAATTGGTCTTATATTATATTTTAATAATTCTTTTGTAAGAAGCCCCATAAATAATAGACGCTTTTCAAAATTATCAGGGATTTCATCAAGAATTGATAAATTAATCAATTCTTGATTTTTTTTCTTTTTAATCTGTTCTTTTAGCCACAAATCAATTTCTTCCTTTACAAATCTATATTGTCCACCGATTTTTGCGAAAGGAATTTTCTCTTCTTTTACCAGATTATATAATTTTTTTTGGCTGAAAGAAAGATATTCGGCTATCTCTTTTAGATTCATTATCTCTTTTGACATATTCTCCCTCTATGGAAATAATATTATTTAAACATAGAATTGTCAAGAATATTTTGGTAAATTTTGGTATATTTTGACATCAAACATAAAAAATCGTATGGATCGTTTAGCAGATAGTTCTAAAGAAATAGATTGTAAGATTAAAAATGTTGACATCCATGAGAGTTATATAGTAAACTGCAGGGTATTCTTGGCACTTCCAGATAAGGAATAATATAAAATGAAAGACTATAGCAAAACTTTAAATTTACCTAAAACAGATTTTGCAATGAAAGCAAATCTGGCAAAACGTGAACCGGAAATACTTAAAATGTGGGATGAAAAAGGGATTTATCAGAAATTATGTTCCCGTTCTATCAATAAAGATATTTTTATTCTGCATGATGGACCTCCATATGCAAATGGCAATATTCATTTAGGAACGGCATTTAATAAAATTCTTAAAGATATAATTGTACGTTTTTTTACCATGAACGGATTTGATTCACCTTATGTTCCCGGTTGGGATTGTCATGGACTGCCGATTGAACATCAGGTGATGAAAACCCTTGAAAAAAGTAAAGATAAAGAAAAGATAGATATATTGGAAATCCGAAGTAAATGCAAAGATTACGCAAAAAAATATATAAAAATTCAAATGGATGAGTTTAAAAGATTGGGTGTTTCTGCTGACTGGGAAAATCCATATCTCACTATGGATTATGAATATGAAGCGGATATTATTGACGAATTTAAAATTTTAGCCCGAGAGGGTTATATTTATAGAGGTACAAAACCGATATATTGGTGTACGACATGTCATACTGCCTTAGCTGAGGCAGAAGTAGAATATGCTGAGCATACATCTCCTTCTGTTTATGTGGCATTTACACTGCCATCTGAAGAAATAAAAAAAGCATTTTCAGGTTTACCGGAAAAAAATGTAAATATTATAATCTGGACAACTACTCCATGGACTTTACCGGGAAATGTTGCAGTGGCTATTCAGGGTGAAGCTTCTTATGTGTTAATTGATGATATAAAAAATAATAGAATTTTAATTCTCGCTCAAAAATTATTTGAGACCTGTTTGAAGAAATTTGGGATTATCGATTATAAAATATTGGGTGAAGTAAAAGGCAAAAATTTAGAAGGATTAAATGCAATACATCCATTTATTGACAGAAAATCACAGATAGTTTTAGCAGAATATGTTGAGCTGGAAACAGGAACAGGCTGTGTGCATATTGCTCCGGGACATGGTCAGGAGGATTATGAAACAGGGCAGAAATATAATCTACCCGTACTTTCGCCTGTTGACAATAAAGGCAGATTCACATCTGATGTTAAAGATTTTGCCGGTAAAAATGTTTTTCAGGCAAATGAATTAATAATTGAAGATTTGAAAAAAAGAGAGAAATTATTGGCTGTTGAAACTATTATACATAATTATCCTCATTGCTGGCGGTGTAAAAAACCGGTTATTTTCAGAGCAACAGCGCAGTGGTTTATAGCTCTGGATAATAATAAAAATTTGCGGAAAGTTTCTTTAGATAATCTTCACAATGTTGAATGGATACCAGAGCGCGGTATAGAACGTATTGGCAATATGATTAAGGATCGTCCAGACTGGTGTATATCCCGTCAGCGCGCATGGGGAGTGGCAATACCGGCTATATATTGTGAAAAGTGCAATGAGCCGCTTCTGGATGACAATTTTATTGAAAGCGTAAAAGAGCATACACGCAATTCTGGATCAGATGTGTGGTTTAAAAAGACACCGGAAGAATTTTATAATGGAAAATTAACATGTAAAAAATGCGGGAATACTGCTTTCCGTAAGGAAAATGATATTTTAGATGTATGGTTTGATTCTGGCGCCAGTCATAAAGCAGTTTTAAAAAATAAGAAACGCTATGGATTAAGCTGGCCTGCTGATTTATATCTTGAAGGAAGCGATCAGCATCGCGGCTGGTTTCACAGCAGTATGCTGTTATCCACCGCAACAACCGGTTCTTCACCTTACAAAAGAGTGCTTACACATGGCTTTGTTGTTGATGGCGAAGGGAAAAAAATGTCCAAATCGCTTGGTAATGTAATTTTCCCGCAGGAGATAACAGAAAAATCAGGCGCAGATTTACTGCGTTTATGGGTTGCATCAGAAAATTATCAGGAAGATGTCCGTATTTCAAATGAAATTTTAAATCGTGTTACTGAAGTTTATAGAAAAATCAGAAATACATCCAGATTTATTTTAAGCAATCTATTTGATTTTGATCCAAAAGAAGATATGGTCCCTTATGAACAGATGGAAGAGCTGGACAAATGGGCTTTGTTTAAACTGCAGGAATTGGTAAGACGCAGCCTTCTTGCTTATGAGAAATATGAATTTCATATTTTTTATCATCTTTTACAAAATTTCTGCGCAAATGAAATGAGCGCGATTTATTTTGATATTATTAAAAGCAGGCTTTATATTGAACCGTCAAACTCTAAAAAACGGCGTTCCTCTCAATCAGCATTATATATGATAATAAATAATCTTACCCGTCTTATTGCGCCTATTTTAGTTTATACTGCTGAAGATATATGGCTCTATATTCCAAAAAATAAATATATGGAAGACAGTGTGCATTTAACATCTTTCCCTCATATTGAAGAAAAATATATTTTATCGGATGAAATACATAAAAAATGGGAAAATATTTTTAAATTAAAAATTGAAACAAATAATGCTCTTGAACAAGCGCGGAAAAATAAAGAAATAGGGCATTCATTGGATAGCAATGTGATTTTGCAGATTACTGACAAAAATTTGTTCGATCTGATGGATAGTGTTAAAGCTGAACTGACAGATATTTTGATTATATCAAATATAAGAGTTGAAAATATTTCTGCTACAGATTTAACCAATGAGGAAAAAGAAAGAGGGTATAAAATAATTATTGAAAAAGCATCCGGTGATAAATGTGAACGCTGCTGGAAATATAGCGAAACTGTAGGGAAAATAGAAGAACATGCGACATTATGCAATAAATGTATTGATATGATTAAAGAAATTGAGGTTTTTTAATGCTTTTATTGATAATATCAAGTATTGTTATAGCAATTGATCAATATTCTAAATACTATATAAAAAATAATATGCTTCTGGGTGAATCAATTCCTGTTATTCCTCATGTATTTCATATTACTTATATATTAAACAGCGGCGGAGCTTTTGGAATATTGCAGGATAAAATTACATTTTTTATTATTGTTTCTATAATAGCGATAGTCACACTTCTGGTTTTTTATTATTTTGCTCCTATCAAAAACTATTTGCTTAAAGTAGCTCTTGCATTGATTCTTGGCGGGGCTATTGGAAATTTTATTGATCGGATTTTATATAGAAAAGTGGTGGATTTTTTTGATTTTAGAATCTGGCCAGTATTTAATATTGCAGATATTGCTATTTGTACCGGTATGGGACTTTTAATTCTGGATATGTTCATCAATAATAAAAAAGAAAAAATAGAATCTCATGAAAAAGAAAAAAAATTGAATGAGACGGAGACTATTGAAGGGTGATAGATAATTATGTATCCAATTTTATTTAAACTCGGTCCATTTAATTTATTTGGAATCACATTAGGGCCTATTTTTATTTATACTTATGGACTTATGGTTGCTCTTGGCTTTTTGGGAGCGATTATTTCATCTGTTAAACTTGCCAAACGTGAAAATATCGAAGAAGAAACAGTAATGGATATATGTTTATGGATATTGATCTTTTCAATTGCTGGAGCAAGAATTTTATATATACTGCTTAATTTTTCTTATTATATAGAAAAACCTTTAGAAATTTTTCAGGTTTATAAAGGCGGATTGGTATTTTACGGAGGTTTTGTCGCAGGTATTTTAACCTGTATCTGGTATACATATAAACATAAACTTGCTATATGGAAAATAGGAGATATTCTTGCCCCGGGTATTGCTTTTGGGCAGAGTCTTGGAAGAATTGGATGTTTTTTCCGCGGATGCTGTTTTGGAGAAGAAACAACCCTGCCATGGGGAATAACTTTTCCTGATGATAGTTTAGCTTCTTATTTATATGGAAGCCATCATCATATTCATCCAACACAAATTTACGAAGCGCTTATAAATATTTCTATTTTCATATTTTTATGGTTTTATACAAAAAGAAAAAAATTTGATGGACAGATATTTTGCCTTTATGCAATTTTATATGCTTTTGGCAGATTTTTGGTAGAAGGACTAAGGGGTGATATTGAAAGAGGATTTATAAGTTTTCTTTCTACTTCACAGGTTTTTGCTTTAGTATTTTTTATATCTGGAATGGGAATTTATATTTATCTCTCGCGGCAAAAAAAATTAGTACGTATAATCTAATCCCAGATAAATTTGTTCTTCACCATTATATTTTTTATTCAACCCTGCTGCATATCCTAATCTAAATGTAACAGGTAAGTAATACCCTGTAGTCATATCCATGCGCAGCTCAGTTCCAACACTGCTTTTAACTTCATCCAGTAAAAATTTTTCATCCCATGCATTGCCATTATCTACAAAAAACGCTCCATGCAACCGATTAAGAAGGAATGGTAATGTCCCTAATCCATTTTCAATATTTGCAACCGGGAATCGATATTCAAGTGTGGCTACGCCTGCTTTTTGTCCTCTAAAAGAATATATTGGATAACCTCTTAAAACAAATGGATTAAACATACTTCCTTCTTCTCCAATCACCATAAATTTACCGACAGAATTATCAAGCTGAAATGCGCGCTGCCAGAATTTATCACCAAAAGCTAAACCTGCATCAAGTTTAAACATCAATACTTCATGCTTGCGGAACAGGGGAATAAATTCATCCCATTTTAATAAAAATTTGTTTAAATTAAAATCACTGCCAAGTTTGGGGTCCATTTTTTCCCATGAAAAAGATATTTCGCGTCCTTCAGTTCTGCTAATAGAGAATCCGTATTGCTTTGTATTTGCAAATCCAAAACTTAAACTCAGACTGCTCATATCACCTGTTACCTGTATTGGGATATTAGCTGGATCAGGATTTTGATTATTAACTTTTTCCTTCTGGTAACCAATAGTTGCCTGATAAAATGAATTAATTGATGGATTAATTGGGAAACTTAAATGAATACTGGCTTTCTCCTGCCGTTCCCAGTAATTATAAACCAGATTATCCGGATAAAATACAACAGTATCAGAAGCACGCAAAAATATTGCGGGATAAAATTGATTATTCATATATCCAACATTGTATGCCCACCTTTCAGATTTAATTCCATAAACTGCATATACATCATAAGCATGCTGAGTTAACGCATCCTGCCATAAGGTAACAATACCTTTTTGCGGTCCTTTTTCATCTGCTATCTCGACAAATAATGGGAACCAGAAATGAGGCAGAATGCTTGGGAATGGAGAATATTTATGTTCCGGATAAGAGTCTTTTTTTGGTGGACGGGTTTGAAATTTAACAGTGCTGTCATAATCAAAAATAATATCAACAAAACTCATTTCATCTATCATATATAAATCAAATCCATGTGAAGATAAATTGTCATAAAGAATTTTTTTACCATCAGGGGATAAATTTCCTAATAAAGCAGCGCCAATTACATTGGTTATACGGAAATAATTAGTTACTTCTCGATAAACATAGATATTAGCCACTCCATTTCGAGTTGAAGTAAAATACAGTTGGTTAAGAGGTCCCCACGCTAACCTTAACTCAATAGCTGTATCATTTGTAACCTGCTTAACAATTTTTCCATTCAGATCAAAAAGATAAATATCTGTAGGTAAATTTTCTTTTGTAAGAATAACTGCGATTGTTTTCCTGTCAGGTGAATATTTTACACCTGAATACTGTGTCCCATCCTGCGAATTGGTAAATGGAATAATATTTTTAGTCTTTAAATCTATTTGATATAAATTATATTGTCCATTCTGGAAAGATACAAAAATTATTTTTTCACCATCAGGTGCCCAATCACAAAAGTTTGTTCTTAATCCTTCTGTAAGGCGGGATTCTTTTTTTGTAGTTAAATCCAGTAAATATAAATCATAATAAAAATTAAAATTGTCATTTATATCTTTACGTGAATAAACAATTTGTTTACTATCCGGTGCCCAGGCAAAAGAATGAATATATCCATTAATAAGAGTTCTTTTTTCAGACCCATCTGAATTCATTATTTTTAAGGCTGGATATTCATCTTCATTATTTTCTATATAGACAATATATTCTCCATCTAGAGAAAATAAGCCATGTCCAATTCCATATCCGCTTTCTGTTAAACGAGTACCCGAAGTTATTCCTTTCTTTTTAATCTCATCTATTTGCACATTATATTTTTTAATCAGGTTTTCCTTATATTCTTTCCATATCGCATAATAATCTTTTCCTAAAACACGATTTGCAGAATAATTCACAAAATAGGGGATCCATTGTCCGGCATATTGATGACTTAATTCTTTTGGTTTTTCATTACCGTACTTTTGTGCGATATATTCATACATTCCCATACCATAAGCATAAGGAAGTACATGTCCTCCGGGCCATGTAGTAAAATTGTATGTTGATGCTTGAGAAATATTATTTAAGTTATTTTCATAAACAGATGTTCTTAAAAAAGCATCGTAATAAACATCAATCGAATGAGGATTTTCCATGAACTTTCTGCCTTGATACATTGCCATTCCCTCTATCAGCCACATTGGCTGGAGAATATTGGGAAAGAATGGAGGGAAAATTTCATCTGAATATCTTCCGAAAATTTTTCTAAAAAATTTATTCACGCCTAGGGCAGTATCAATATGCAGTAAATGCGTATATTCATGCGCAATTAAAAAACGCAGACCATCGTCAGAATAAGTTGAGGGGTAAGGTAAATCGTATATGTTAATTGTCATAACAGGAGTATTTGTAAAAGCGCCAATTGCATCATCATCATTTCTGATAATTATCTGTGTTTTTTCCCATGGGTTCCAGTCTAATTCCTTAGAAAGTTTTTCATGCACTTCTTCAGCTAAATTAGCGACTTTCTGAGCAAATATTTTTTCATTATCTGCATAATGGATAGAAAAATGAGGAGTTTCTAAAGTATACCATTTTAATTTCGGATCAAATTTCTCTGCATTTAATCCAATAAAATTAAATATGATGCAAATAAATATTAGAATAATGAAAAGATATTTTTTATTAATCATTTTTTTACCATAAATAATTTACTCAACTTGATGTAATCAATTTTTCATTATGCCTCTTAAGTTCTTCCTCATATTTTTTAGTAATTTTTTCGAGATTTTGAAAAAGTGATTCAATCTGCTTTTCAATTATACTATTTCTTTTGGATAAATCCACAATTGTTTTCGCATCATTTTCCATAGAAGCTTTAAGTAAAAATTCGTTATTTTGTTTTTTTTCTGATTCCAGAACTTCTATATCTTTTTCAAACTTTTTTATCTCTGCTTCCAGAGGTTTTAATACTCTTGACTTTTGCTGTACAAGTTCAGCTTTTGTTTTTTTCAGCGCATTTTTATCGAGAGATTTTTTTTCACCTTTAGATTTTAAATTTTTAACAGGGACTTTCACATCATCTTCCCATCCAACTCTATCAAGAAAATCCTGATATGTGCCTTCAAACAAAGTAATTTTATCTCTATCAAAAATTACAAGACGGGTTGCAAGCGCATGAAGATACATCTCATTATGAGTAACAAGCACCACTGAACCTTCAAACTCCTCTATTGCCTGAAGCAGTGATTCGCACGAATCCATATCAAGATGATGAGTAGGTTCATCCAAAAGAAGAAGATGAGATTCCGCAGCAAGAATTTTTCCCAATAATACTCTGCTTTTCTCGCCGCCAGAAAGCACTGAAATCTTTTTTGTCGCAAGATCTCCGCCAAACATCATTGCCCCGCTTATCCCTCTTGCTTTTTCTAAAAGGCAATTCGGATCTGCGCTCATTATTTCTTCATAAATCATTTTTCTGCTATCAAGAGTTACAGTATTTGTCTGCGCAAAATATCCTCTTTTTAAAATTGGATGCGTTTTAATATTTCCTTCTAATGGATCGAGCTGTCCGGCCATTATTTTCATTAATGTTGATTTGCCTTTGCCATTTTTACCTATTATGCAAATTCTATCGTTTTTACCTATGTTTAATGAAAAATTATCAATAAGATTTGGTTCTTCCGTATTATAAGAAAAACTAATATTTTCAAGTGACATCATTAATGATCCTTGAAATGGGGCTGAATTAAATGAAAACTCAAGTGTTTCAATTTTATCAAGTTTTTCAAGTTTCTCGCGTTTTTCAAGCGCTTTTACTCTGGATTGCACAAGACTGGCAAGCCTTGCTTTTGCTCTGAATCTATTAATAAATATTTCCGTCTTTTCTCTTTTTTTCTCTTCATTAAGCCGGGTTTTTTCATGAATTTTTTCTTCCTCTGCAATTTGATTGTAAATTTTTTCTGTATCACCTTCGATTTTTCTGGCTCTCTGACGATGTATTAAAAGTGTATGCGTTGAGATAGAATCCATAAAATTTCTATCATGAGTGATAAGCATTAATTCTCCCTGCCATTGCTTTAAAAATCCTTCAAGCCATCTTATTGCAACAATATCAAGATAATTATTCGGTTCATCTAAGAGAAGAAGATCAGGATTTGAAACAAGTACTTTTGCAAGATTTAACCTGACCTGATACCCTCCAGAAAATAAAGACGGATGTTTCATAAAATCATCTTGAGTAAATCCAAGTCCTGTGAGTATCTTTTTTACTTTCCATTCTGCATCTTTTTCATGTTCATGCAATTCCAGACACCCTTCTTCAAGTACTGTTGATTGAGTAAATTTTATATGTTGTTCCAGATATCCGATTTTATATCTTTTTGGGATAGAAATAGTCCCTGAATCCGGTTCAATATTACCAATTATCATTTGAAATAAAGTTGATTTCCCATGCCCATTTCTTCCAACAAGACCAATTTTTTCACCGCTGTTTATATTAAAACTTATATCTTTGAACAAAGTCTGCGCGCCATAAGATTTTGATACATTATCTAATTTTAACATTTAATTTCCCTTCTATCCTGCAACACAAATTGCTATACTTGTTGTTTGTATACTTCTATATGAAGTTGAAAGATTTGGGAGAAATATTAACCCCCAGCGGCTGAGAACAGCATCAAAATTATTTTCCTGAAAATCCAATGCTTCTGCATCCATTTTTTTAAAATCCATATTATGTAATCCAAGTGATTTTGCTCTTTCTTCAGCAATCGCAAGCATTTGAGAAGATTGATCAGTTACAGTTACGTGTCCTTTTTCCCCCAACCCGAATAACCGCAGTAACTGCAGGTTCTCCAAGGGAAAAATAAGGGACGGGGAAAAATAAGGGACGGAGTTAACTTATTAACTTAATATTAATTTCTTTTATCAATTCTTCACCTTGATTTATTAATTTTGATACAGCAGGTCTGGATATATTTAAATATCTTGCTAATTCTCCACCATTTATTCTCAACTCATTATATCCCAAATAACATATTATCGCTTTGGCTTATCTTTTCTAAAGTCCAGCCTTCTATTTTAATTTTATCTTTCTTTTTTATTTC
>CAYWFU010000026.1:0-35503 GCA_964457585.1 uncultured bacterium
GGATGAATTGGCACAAATATAAATAATAAATAATTCCTATCAGAGACAGAAGATAGGGGCTGTCCAAAAAGGTTACAAAATATTTATTTAGTCAAAATAATATAATTGTAAATACGATGAATATTGGATTTTTCGAACTTAAAATACTTTATATTTAGATAAATAGAAGTTTATTCGTCAAAGTCGTGACCTTTTTGGACAGCCCCTTCTTCATTGCCTCGTTTGATTGATATTCCGATATAACTTTATAATTATCAGCGTAGGTATAATTCCTATCAAAACTCCAGCAACTACATCTGATGGAAAGTGTACACCTGAATATATTCTTGCTATACCAACACCTATTGCCAATAAAAATACAAAAAAAGAATATTTTTTTTCAAGAAACTTATTTAAAAAAGTAGCTGCGGTAAAAGCTGTCTGAGTATGTCCTGATGGGAATGAATTACTGCCTTGAAGTTTCTCCCCAATATAATATACTACTATTCTCCCCTGCTGTATCAACAAATCAAATTCTTTTAATGGTCTTGGTCTTTTTATATACCACTTAAAAAAATGAAGAATAATACCTGTTGCAACAGCGCAAATTAAAAGCAAAATAGAATCACTAATAATTTTTTTGCGATTATGGAGATAAATTAATGATAAACAGATAGGTGCCAAAACCCACCATGTTCCAAATAAGTTTAAAACACCAAAAAAAATATTGAAAAAAGAATTATGGAAGGGATTGTTAATATAAAAAAAAATATTGTGATCCAAAGATAAAAGAGTTTCCATATTTTTTTATTTATGACTTTGATGAGTATACTAATTTTGAAAAATCAGCAAATTCTAAAAATAACTCTCGGATTTTTTTTAGCAAAACAATTCTATTATTACGGTATGGTTCTGCATCCATTACAAGCACTTTAATAAAAAAATTTTCAAGAGGAAAAGCAAACTGCAAAAGATTTTGTGTTATTTTTAAATAATCTCTGGTTTTTAAATTCTGTTCAATTTTTTCTTTAATATTTTTATATAAATCATACAACTTTTTTTCTGCTTCTTCTTTGAAAAGTGTTTCATCCAAATCCTGAGTTTGTTTGTAATCTTTTGTAATGTTTGTTATGCGTTTAAAAGAAAGTACAAGAGGAATCATATCAGGATGCAATCTCATTTCATCAATAATTTTCGTTTTCTTTTGGATTTCGACTGGTATTTTAACAGGGCTTACAAACACGGCTTCAAGCGAATCATAATTCAATTTTTTTTCCTGCAAAATATAATTTAAACGCTGTATCAAAAAATCCGTTATTATTAAAGTTTTACTTGAATCAGCAGAAGAGAAAGGTTTTATAGATTCAGCAACTATTTCATCTAAAGATATTTCCATAGAATTATGCAGCATAATTTCAATTATACCCATTGCCTGACGGCGTAAGGCATAAGGATCCTCAGAACCTGAAGGGATTAATCCAGCTATAAAACAACCGGAAATTGTATTAAGTTTGTCTGCAATGCTGATAAGAGAACCAATCTTAGTCTCAGGTAATTTATCACCTGTATAACGAGGAAGATAATGTTCAAAAATCCCATCTGCAACTTCTTTTGATTCAGCAGATTTTTGCGCATAAATACTTCCCATTACACCTTGCAGTTTTGGAAATTCTTTTACCATTTCAGTAACAAGATCTGCTTTGCATAATATTGAACAGCGTATTATCTGATCTTTTAAATCATGCAGATTAAGTTTATCTGCTATCCATAAAGCTAAAGATTCAATTCTTTTTGATTTTTCGAATAAAGTTCCCAATGCTTCCTGAAAAAGAACTTTTTTTAATTTTTCAGTTTTTTGAATAAGAGTAGTTTTTACATCTTCATAATAGAAGAATTTAGCATCAGCTAATCGCGCACTTAATACCTTTTCATTCCCTTCTCTTATTATACTTATATCTTTTTTATTATTTGCAACAAAAATAAATTTATTTAATAAAGAAGCATCTTTTTTTTCTACAGGGAAATATTTCTGATTTAATGTCATAGTCTCAATTAATACTTCCTTTGGTATTTCCAAAAATTCATCATTAAAACTTCCTACTATAATTTCCGGATATTCTACCAGGTTTACTACTTCATCAAGCAAATCATCAGGAATTATAGGTATTCCCTGCAATTCATTAGCTGCTTTTTTAATTTTGTTTAAAATAATTTTTTTCCTGCGTTCAGGATCAATAACAATGTGAGCTTTTTTAATTCTTAAAAAATAATCTTCTGCGTTAATAATTTCTATTGATTCATTTTTAATAAGTCTATGCCCAAATGTTTTATTTCCTGAAGTTAAATTATTAAGATTAAATTCTACAACTTCATTACCATGTAAAGCTAAACACCAGCGTATAGGTCTTGCAAACCGAATATCCCCATCCCATCGCATAGTACGCGGGAAAGAAATAGATGAGATTATTTCAGGTAAAATTTTTTTTAGAATTACTAAAGTTTTTTCCCCTTGCTCTTCTTTTATTGCAAATACATATTCTCCACGTTCAGTATTTTTAATTTGAAGCTGTGATATATCCACTCCCTGGCTTCTGGCGAAACTTTCACCTGCTTTTGTAATTTCTCCATTTTCAGTATACGCAATACGCTTAGCAGGTCCTTGAACAGATCTTATTCTTGTATTTTGTGATTCAGCCAGTTCATTAATATTTAAAACCAATCTGCGAGGTGTGCCTAATGTCTGCAATTTTTGATAAGCAAGCGCTTCTCTATCAAAAATTCTTTTTGCATTTTCTTTAAATTGTTTTAGCGCCAGCGGAACAAAACGAGCAGGAATTTCTTCAGTTCCTATTTCAAAAATTAAATTTGATGACATTTATTGTTCCTTATAAATTTTGATTTTTAATATTTGATATTTGATTTAATAAAGGGTATCCCATCTCTTCTCTTTGTTTATAATAAGCTTTCGCACATTTACGCGCTAAATTACGCACGCGTGCAATATAACCAGTGCGTTCAGTAACACTGATTGCTCCTCTTGCTTCAAGCAGATTAAAATTATGCGAACATTTTAAAACAAAATCATAAGCCGGGAATACCAGCTCTTTTTCTAACAGTTTATTGCATTCAGCTTCAAACATATTAAATAATTTAAAAAGCATATCAATATCAGCACATTCAAAATTATATTTTGAAAATTCAACTTCTGTTTTAAAATGAACATCTCCATATGTAACTCCTGGTATCCAGATAAGATCAAAAACTCTATCCTTCTTTTGAATATACATTGCCAGTCGTTCTAATCCATAAGTAATTTCAGCAGAAATAGGATTAAGATCTATTCCTCCTACCTGCTGAAAATAAGTAAATTGAGTAACTTCCATACCATCAAGCCAAACTTCCCAACCCAATCCCCATGCGCCTAAGGTTGGGGATTCCCAATCATCCTCTACAAAGCGTATATCATGTTTATTTATACTAATACCCAATATTTTTAAACTGCTAAGATATAATTTTTGAACATCTGCTGGAGCAGGTTTTAATATTACCTGATATTGATAATAATGTTGAAGACGGTTAGGGTTTTCACCATAACGACCATCAGCAGGTCTGCGTGAAGGTTCAACATAGGCTACTTTCCATGGCTCAGGTCCAAGAACACGCAAAAAAGTTGCAGGATGAAATGTCCCTGCTCCTTTTTCCTGATCATATGGCTGACAAATTATACAACCGTATGATGCCCAATATGCCTGCAATTTTAAAATAATTTCCTGAAAAGTTAAAAATTTCAATTCGATCCCTTTATTATTTGAATTTTTTAATATTATTATAATTTAATTCTATCGTCAAGGAAAATAAAGTCGCCAGTGTAATCCCTCAATTATTGTTTGTTTGTTTGTTTGTTTCTTTCTTTCTTATGGACAACTATATTCATGGAACTTCTATTTCCATTCCATCACTGGCAGCTATCACTTTAAGATTTGTTTTTTGGGAGAGTTCGGATGCTAATTTCCATGGTTGAGCTTTTAACATAGTTAAACCAAAATGAGTTAAAATTGTTAGTCTTGGTTTTATTTCTTCTATTATTTGGATAACTTCCGGATAGCATAAATGTTTAATATTTGGTTTACTTTTGATAGATAAATCACTACAAACAACATTTATTATTAAAACATCTGCTTTATAAAAAGTATACATTTCACTAAAAAATTCAGTATCTGTAATATGCGCAATAGTGCCTTTTGAAGTATAAAACTTAAATCCAAAAGTATCTACACCATGTTTATGTAAAGGTGATGTCTCAAACGTTAAATTTTTCAATTTATATGTTTGTTTCTCTTTTAATATGTTTATTTTATTTACTGAATCATGAAGATATTTAAAAAAAATAGGTTCAGAGCCAGATAATGCATCTTCTGGTAAAAAAATTTCACCCCGTTTTATATTTCCACCTTCAGTCATAGCTTCAACCATTATATTTAAATCATTGGAATGATCAATGTGGCGGTGAGAAATAATTATTCCTGTAAGTTTCGCAGGATCTTTTTTCGGACGGGATGATAATGCGCATACAAGTGTTCCAGGACCTGGATCTATTATAAATTCGACACTATCTAAATTAAACCATATACCGCCTGATGCTCTAAGTTGTTTTGTTACAACAAATCTTGCACCTGCTGTACCTAAAAATTTAATTTTGTAATCTGAATTTTTATTCATATTTTAATTTCTACTTATCCAAAGCTCTATATCCAATATCCTGCCTAAAAAACATATTATCAAATTTAATTTTGTTTACACCTTCATAAGCTTTTTTTTGTGCTTCTCTTAAATTCTTGCCTTTACCTGTAATTCCAAATACTCTTCCTCCTGAAGTTACAATTTTATTATCCAGTAAAGCAGTTGCGGCATGAAATCCAATAATATCATCTTTTCTTGATAATTCATCCAATCCGGAAATAATTTTACCCTTTTCATAATTTTCAGGATAACCGCCAGATGCAATAACAACACATAATGAAGAATCTGCATACCATTCCAAATTTATTTTATTTAAACGATTTTCAACAGTAGCAAGTATTATTTCTAATAAATCACTCTTAAGGCGCACTAAAACTGCCTGTGTTTCAGGATCTCCAAAACGAACATTAAATTCCAATAATTTTGGTTCTTCCTTTTCAATCATAATTCCAGCATAAATTATTCCTTTATAATCAATTCCTTCTTTTATTAAACCTTTAAGTAAAGGATTGAAAATTTTTTCCTTCACATTTTTCTCTACAATAGGAGTTACAATTGGTGCAGGTGAGTACGCACCCATTCCACCTGTATTCGGACCTTTATCCTGATCAAATATTCTTTTATGATCCTGAGCAGAAACCATCGGCTTGATTGTATTTCCATCAATGAATGCTAAAATAGAAGCTTCTTCACCAGTAAGAAATTTTTCAACTAAAATTTTATTTCCTGATTCACCAAATATTTTTTCAATCATTATTTTCTTAACAGCAATTAATGCATCATCAAATTTTTCAGCTATAATAACACCTTTTCCAGCTGCAAGCCCATCAGCTTTAATTACTAGTGGATACGAAGCTGTTTTAAAAAAATCAATTGCTTTCTGAGGATTATCAAAAATATTGAAATCTGCGGTAGGAATTTTATATTTTGCCATAAATTCTTTGGCGAAAATTTTACTGCTTTCCAATAAAGCGCCTTTTTTAACCGGACCAAAAATTTTCAAACCAGCATTCTGGAAAATATCACTAATTCCTAATGAAAGAGGCGTCTCAGGACCAACAATGGTAAGGTCTATTTTGTGTGAAATAACAAATTGTTTTAAACCGTCAATATCAACTGGATCGATAGGTACAAGTTCAGCTAATTGAGAAATTCCAGCATTTCCATGAGCACAATAAATTTTTTTAACTCGAGAACTTTGTTTCAGCTTCCATATAATAGCATGCTCTCGTCCACCGCTTCCAATTACAAGTAAGTTCATTTTGCTCCCAAAAATAAATTAATATATAAATGGTTTGCATCTTGAATTTTAATTCTATTCAATATATTGTGTCAAGTACATTTTTATCCCATTTTTTTTATTTAAAGGAGGTTTTTGAAAAAAATAATTTTAATTAAACTCGATAAGCTTGTACTCAACATTATTAATTGAATATCGAGCAACTATAATATAGATGTTTTAAATCCCCATCAATACCACTTTTAGGTGATATCAATGGGGAATTTTTCATTAATGATAAATATTTATCATTAAAAAAAATTTCAGAAATCAAATAAATCTTTTCTTAATTCCAACAAATCCAAACAAACCAGAAGCTAAACTACCAAGTAAAACCATTGTAGTAGGTTCAGGAACGTTATTCTTACTAATTAGAGTCCATCCAAAAGTATTCCCTGTACCTCTATCCCATAAAAAACGGCTAGTAAATTTTAAAGAGTTGGATGCAGTGTAAACAAAGGTATCCAGATAGAAACTCTGGTTGAATCGATTACCAGTGAAATTCAGTCTGTATCTCAGATTCTCAGAATCAGCAGGAGTTCCGTCTAATAATTGCATATAAGACGCAGTTTGAGTACCTATTGTCCAATCAGCCGGAATAAGATTTGTCGCCCCTGGAGATTCAAAATCTGGAGCGCTATACAAGTCAACAAAATCAACTATATAATTTTCCACCTTTACTCCACTACTACCAGCTAAATATGGCTGAATCCAACTATTACCGTCTTCGGCATAATCAATCGGACCGAAATCAATCGTGTCGGCTAAAACCTTTTGGGAAATAGCAATAAACATCAGTAAACAAATTATTAATAAATAATGTTTTTTCAAATTTTTCACCTCCTTTGACAACCATAGACATATTTCGTAAAAACTTTATGTCTATCGCCTAGAATTTTTAGTTATATCAATGTAGCTAAACTCCTTTTTATAAGTATTCTAGAATACAGAGCAATAATAGTGCCAATAATTATTATATTGATAAACCAATAAAATTATTAAGAAAATACATATACCTATCAAAATAGGTAATCAAATTTTGACAGGTATATACGAATCAGATAGGTGTTAAATTAATTTTCAACAAAAACCATATTTTTATTATGTTTTTAGCCTGAACTTTAGGGGATTTATATAAAGCTGGAGATATTTTATGCCCATGTATATAAACGAATATAGGCTTTTTTATTGTAATTTGTGTTTCATCTGATTGGAATGCACTTCTACTCTGATTTAAAAAGTTATAAAAATATAATACATAAAAAAATATATTATTTTTAAAATCCCCATTAATCCTACTTTTTCAAGTTGATCAATGGGGAGCTTCATGAAATTCTATGTTCTAAAGATAAATATTTATCATTAAAAATTAAAGATTATATAAATCTTTTCTTAATTCCAACAAATCCAAACAAACCAGAAGCTAAACTACCAAGTAAAACCATTGTAGTAGGTTCAGGAACGTTATTCTTACTAATTAGAGTCCATCCAAAAGTATTCCCTGTACCTCTATCCCATAAAAAACGGCTAGTAAATTTTAAAGAGTTGGATGCAGTGTAAACAAAGGTATCCAGATAGAAACTCTGGTTGAATCGATTACCAGTGAAATTCAGTCTGTATCTCAGATTCTCAGAATCAGCAGGAGTTCCGTCTAATAATTGCATATAAGACGCAGTTTGAGTACCTATTGTCCAATCAGCCGGAATAAGATTTGTCGCCCCTGGAGATTCAAAATCTGGAGCGCTATACGAGTCAACAAGGTCAACTATATAGTTTTCCACCTTTACTCCACTACTGCCAGCTAAATATGGCTGAATCCAACTATTACCGTCTTCAGCATAACCAGTCGGACCGAAATCGTAATCGATCGTGTCGGCTAAAACCATTTGGGAGGTAGCAATAATCATAAACAAACAAATTATTAATAAATAATGTTTTTTCAAATTCTTCACCTCCTTAATATATAAATAATAAAACCAGTACGGATATTTTTTTCAGTTAAATGTTGAAATATTAAATTATTCTTCAAATTCTCACACACTGTTTTATTCACAAACTTAGACTTATTTATAAATATTTCATGTCTATCGACCAAACTTTTTTTAACAAAAAACAATCTTGTTTGTATAAATAAGTAATGCAATAATAGTGCCAAATATTATTTATTTGGTAAATATAAGAAAATTTTAAAATTTACATATAACTATCAAAACAGGTAGCCAAATTCTGACATGTACATACGAATTAGCTAGTAATATAAAATCAAAAAATATTTTATATTACGCCTTCACTCTTTACTTAATTTATAATTAAAATAATCTCATAGATTGACAAAAAAAATATAAAGTTGTAAATTGAATGTAAATAAAGAAGGATAAACAATGAATTTAAAAATTAAGCTCTATACATTAAGTACATGTATACATTGTAAAAATGCAAAAAAATTTTTAAATGAATGTAAAGCAGATTATACTTTTACAGATGTGGATCTATTAAATGAAAAAAATAAAGAAGAAATTATTAAGGAAATAGAAAAAATAAATCCGCATCTTTCTTTTCCCACAATAATAATTGATGATAAAGTTATTATTGGTTTTAATCCTGAAGAAATTAAGGAGGCATTAGGATTAACATGAAAATAAATGAACTTTATGAAATATTAAAAAAATTAAACGAATCAAAAGGTTTTTATTTCAATAAAGATAAGGAATTGACATTTGGTGTTTTAGAAGGATTAATAAGAAATAAAGAACGTTACAGTTATATGTCTTGTCCATGCAGATTGGCAACCGGGGATCGGAAAAAGGATGGAGATATTATATGCCCATGTAAATATAGAACACCAGATGTTAACGAATATGGCGCTTGTTATTGCAATTTATATGTTTCCTCTGATTGGAACGATGAAAAAATAAAACATGTATTTGTTCCAGAAAGAAGAGTATTCTGACGCTTTGACTCTTTGACACTTAGTGCTTTTGTAACTGCTTCCCTATTCCTCATAGGTGTTAGGTTGAGAATAATGAATTAGTATAACTTAACCAATAAAAAAACAACTGTAAACTGTAAAATGAATAATGTAAAATTTAAAATAAACGATAACTCCTTGCTATATAAAGCTAATTTATTAAAATAAATTTCTTAACTTAACACCTATGCCCTATTTCCTAGAGTCCAATATTTTTCCCATTCAACCCAGTCCCAATTGTTATTGATCCGCTGTTTACATGATAATCTCTTTCTTGAACATTTATAAATTTCGGATCGCCTTTTATTGATTTCGTGCCGACTGTGACTTTGTCTCTGTCAAGATATGTGTTTTTGTCTATCAGATTGTAGTTTTCTGTAAATCTACTTAATCCATCCCATTCAAGATTGTTTTTTAGTCCATAAGCATTTTTGTATATTATACTATTATTTATCAATAATATCCCGACATATGCTTCTCTTAATAATCCTGTTTTATTTGCGTAGAATACACTGTTATTTACTGTTATATCATTATCTCCGCTGGATAAATATATACCGATTGAGCTATTGTAATCTATCACAGTACTATTAACATTATTCCATTTTGCATTATTGAAATTTATTCCTATGTTATTTTTATATATTTCTGATTCATTTATATTATTGCTGTTTGATGAATTTATATAAAATCCAAATTCAATATTCTCATTTGTTTTTACTTGTTTGAATGTATAATTTGAACAAATATATAAATTTATTCCTGTTTCATTTTTACTGAAGCTGCTGTTCTGTACATCAATGTTTCTCGCTTCTATGCTCATTAATCCTGTTTTGCTTTCACTTTCATTTGTGTTATTTAATGATGAGTTTGATATTAGTGACAATGAAATTCCTTCTTCTTCTGCGCCTTTTATTGTTATATTTTTTAATGTTATTCCTCTGCCATTGTATGCTTTTATGCCTGTTACGCCTTTTTCTATTTTTATTCCATCCAATATAATATTTGATACTTTTGCAAATGTTACTCCTGTATCTATCGGTCTTATTATTGTTTCACCTTTGCCCTGTATTGTGATTGGATAAGTTTTTGTACCGCTGTGTTTTATTGCCACATCTTCCTGGTATTCTCCTGCTTCAATTATTACTGTATCGCCGGCTTTTGCTGTATCAACTGCTTTCTGTATTGTTCTGAATGCGCTGCTTATTCCACTACTCATATCGCTGCCATACGGGCTGACATAGTAAATATTTCTGGCTATTTGAACTATTTCTGCGCTGGTTATGCCTATATTGGTATTTTTTTCTCCATTACCCGATAAAGATGTATCAGCGTAAATTCTATAATCTCTATTTTCCGCATCAATAAATCCCGGATCGCCTGTAATTGAATTTACGCCTTTATCTACACTGCTCCTGTCCCAATAATAGTTCATATCTATCAGATTGTAGTTTTCTATAATTGTTTTATTTTTATCCCATTCAGCGATATTTTGCAGGCCATAATTATTGCCATATACTATACTATTATATATTCTTAATACTCCTGAATATACTTTTCTGAGAACTGCTATGTTATTGCCATAAAAT
The DNA here is from genome assembly GCA_964457585.1 of uncultured bacterium. GTDB lineage: Bacteria > JACRDZ01 > JACRDZ01 > JACRDZ01 > JACRDZ01 > CAYWFU01. The sequence goes on from CAYWFU010000026.1 coordinate 10,556, forward strand.
ATACTGTTGTTCACTGTTACATCATTATCTCCTGCAAACAGGAGTAAGCCATTTATGCTGTTATTATCTATTGTTGTATTTTTGATATTTATATTTTTTGAATTGCTGAAAATTATTCCTATTTCACTTTTGTATATTTCAGCATTATTTATACTGCTGCTGCTTGAATTGCTTACATAAACTCCATATTTTTTGTTTTCATAAATTTTGATATTTTCGAAAATACAATTTGTATTATTATCAAGGCTTATTCCTGTCTCGCTGTTATTGCTGAACCTGCTGCTGCGTATTTCCGTGTTTGTAACAATAATACTCATAATACCTTTTTTGCTTCCGCTTTCACTTACATTATCAATTATTAAACTGGATATATATGATATTGATATTCCTTCTTCGCCTGTATTAGTTATTTCTATGTTTTTAAATGTTATTCCTGTGCCATTATATGCTTTTATTCCTGTTGCTCCGCCATTTATCTTTATGCCATCCAATACTATGCCTGATGCTTTTTTAATTGTTATTCCTGTATCAACAGCATTGATAACAGCATTGCCAGCTCCCTGTATTGTTACTGGATGCGCTTTTGAGCCTCCACGGGTTATTATTACATCCTCGTTATATTCTCCCGCTCCAATTATTATTGTGTCTCCGCCTATTGCTGTGTCAATTGCTTTCTGTATTGTAGCAAATGCTCTGCTTTGTCCGTCATTCGTATCGCTGCCATCTGTTTGAACATAGTATGTTTGATTTGACGGCGCTATTATCCTATTCCTTGTTATTCCTATATTTGTATTTTTTTCTCCTCTGCCAATAATATCTGAATCAGCATAAATCTGATAGTCTCTATTTTCAGCATCAACAAATCCCGCATCTCCCTGAATTGATTTTACACCTGATGTTATGCCGCTTCTATCCCAGTAGTAGTTTCCATAAACCAGATTGTAATTCTCGCTGAATCTATCTGTACCGCCCCACCATTCATTTATGCTTTCCATACCATAATTATTGCCTGTGACAGCGCTGTTTGTTATTGTTATATATCCTCCTCCTTCGCGTACTGCGCCCTTATTATTTCCTTGTATAACACAATTATTCACTTTTATCGTTGTGCTGCTGCCGGCAGAATTTGTCTGCTTATTTGCATAAATGCCTGCTGAGCTGTTATGATCTATTATCGTATTATTTATATTATTGTTATTTGAATCTTTAAAGTATATTCCTGTATTGTTGCTGTATACTTCTGCGCTGGCAATAGTATTATTATGTGATTCGTAAAAATAAAATCCGTATTTTTTATTTTTATATACTTTTACATTGCTGAATAATATATTTGAACTATTTGCTAAATTTATTCCTGTATCGCTGTTATTGCTGAAGCTAGAATTGCGCACTTCCATATTTATGGCAATACTGCTTGAAATTCCTTTCTTTCCGCCGCTCTCAATTACATTATCTATTATTAAACTTGATATATATGATATTGTTATTCCTTCACTGCTTGCATTATTTATTTCTATGTTTTTAATTGTTATTCCTATGCCATTGTATGCTTGCAATCCTCTTGCCCCGCCATTTATTTTTATTCCATCCAATACTATGCCTGATGCTTTTGCAAGTGTTATTCCTGTATTAACTGCATTTATTACTGCTTCATTATTCCCCTGTATTGTTATTGGATGTGCTTTTGAGCCGCTGCGTTTTATTACCACATCTTCGGTATATTCTCCTGCGCTGATTATTATTGTGTCTCCGCCTGATGCTGTATCTATTGCTTTTTGTATTGTTCTAAATGCGCTGTTTATGCCGTCATTTGTATCACTGCCATTTGTTTGTACATAATATGTCTGATTGGATACATCTTTTATATTGTCCCTGGCTATGCCTATATTTACACTTCTATACCCTTTAGCAATAACATCCGAATCAGCATATATACGATAATCTCTATTCTCTGCATCGACAAATCCTGCATCACCCTGAATTGAGTTTGTTCCAGCTGTTATGCCATTTCTATCATAAAAATAATTGTTGTAAACAAGATTGTAATTCTCCTTAAATCTATTCTCTCCTCCCCACCATTCATTTATGCTTTCCAGTCCGTAATTATTGCCTGTGACGGCGCTGTTTAATATTGTTATATATGCTGCGCCTTCACGTACTGCGCCTTTTGTATTACCTTGTATTATGCTATTATCAATATTTATTGTTGTGCCGCTCCCATCTGAATTTGTCTTTTTATACGCATAAATCCCTGCCAGAGTATTATGGTCTATTATTGTGCTTTTTATGTTATTGTCTTTTGAATCTGTAAAATACATTCCTGTATTATTTCTATATACTTCTCCATTAGTTATATTATTGTTATGCGATTCATTGAAATAGTATCCATAATTTTTGTTATCAAACACCTTTACAGTATTGAATGCGCAGTTTGATGTATTATCAAGACTTATTCCTGTATCGCTATTTCCGCTGAAACTGCTGTTATCCACTTCTATATTTGTTATGATAGAACTATTCAAGCCATTTTTGCTTGCGCTTACGGATACATTCTCTATTTGTGCGTATGATAAATATGATATTGATATGCCGCTTTCTACTGCATTGCTTATATTCATATTTTTCAATGTTATTCCTGTGCCATTATATGCTTTTACTCCGGTTTTTCCGCCTTTACAATTTATTCCATCCAATACCACACCTGATGCTTTTTTTATTGTTATGCCTGTATCAACAGCATTAATAACAGTATTGCTATTTCCCTGTATTGTTACTGGATGCGCTTTTGAGCCGCCTCGGGTTATTACCACATCTTCTTTGTATTCGCCTGCGCTGATTATTATTTTATCTCCGCCTGTTGCTGTATCAACTGCTTTTTGTATTGTTCTAAATGCGCTGCTTATTCCGTCATTTTTATCATTGCCATCAATTTGCACATAATATGTTTTGTCTGATGGGTTTATTACTTCATTTCCTGTTATGCCGATAGTTATGCCGTTCTCGCCATTGTCAATTGCATCTGAATCAGCATATAGCCGATAGTCTCTGTTTTCCGCATCGACAAATCCTGCATCTCCATGGAATGTATATGCGCCGTCTGTTACGCTGTTTTTATCCCAATAATAATTTCCATATATCAGATTGTAATTCTCTTTAAATCTTTCCTGCCCGCCCCACCATTCATTTATGCTTTCCAATCCGTAATTATTTCCTGCTGCTATGCTGTTTGTTATTGTTATATATCCTGTGCCTTCACGCACTGCTCCTGTGTTATTGCCATATATTATACTTTTATTTATATTAACTGATGCTACGCTTCCTTTTGTGTTTGTCTTTGTATACACATAAACACCTGATGCGCTATTATGGTCGATTATTGTATCTTTTATATTATTATCTTTGGAGTCTTTAAAATATATTCCTGTATTATTGTTGTATATTTCTCCTATGCCTATGCGGCTATTATTGGTTTCATTAAAATAATATCCATAATTTTTGTTATCATATGTTTTTACATTATTAAATATGCAGTTTGATGAATTGTCTGAATTTATTCCTGTCTCATTATTATTAAATTTGCTGCTGTATATTTTTATGTTTTTTCCGCCTGCTATATTCATCCCGTTTTTGCCTGATAAAAAAATACTATTTTCTATCAGATTATATGAGCTATTTTGTATATTAATTCCAATTCCTGTACCAGTGCCTGAAATAACAGTATCTTTAACTTTAACATATTGCGCATTGGATAAATCTATGCCTTTGCTTTCTTTTACATAGGTTATATTCATTCCTTCAATATTTATTTTACCGGTATTTTTTATTGTTATTGATCCGTTTATTTTTGAATTATCCGCTTTTAAATTAATCGGATATCCATTTATTCCGCCTGACGAAATTGTAACATTCTCTGTATAAGTCCCTTGTGCTATATTGATAATCATACCCATAGAGAGTTTGTTTTTATCCGGATTAAATGTTTCCTGAATTGTTTTGAATGCGGTATCTTTTGTTTTGCCATTACCGGATATTTTTACTGAATTATCTACGTATATATTTGTCTGAGCAATTAAACTGTTTTTTTCTATACTCTTTTTTCCCTGTCCATCAATCAATACTATATCCAATGCTCCGGGCAATATATCATTGGTATTAAATTCAAAACTGAGTATGCCTGCTTCGAGTTTAAAATTATCTATGTTTATTGCTATCTGTCCTTTTTGTATTAGCTGGACTTCCTTTATATTATCAAATCCATCACCTGATATCTGTAAATTTGCTTTCTCGCCATATGCCAGGTCTCGAGATGAAATACTGGTTATGCGGGATACACCATTTTGATATTCTATTGCTCCAATATCATAGCCAGCTTCGCTGTTCCGTAAATTATCATATTTGTCTTTATTTATACTGTCTTCTGTATTGCCGGTATCTATACATGGTGATTTTGATTTTAATGAATAATCAGCATTAAGCATTGGATCTGCATTCATATTCCCTGCACCTGTATAGCCGCCTTCTACATCACTATACTCTATTACTAATGCTGAGCCTTTGCCAACAGCGCCGATTGATGTCTGTCCCCAGATAATACAATTCTTTACCAGCACATCTGCTTTGCCCATTAGATTGAAAATGTTCCAGCCTGAGCCAACTATTGTATTTTGTATAACATATGCTCTGGATGTATTTACTGATATTGCTGTGATTTCTTTGTCTGGATAAGCTTGAGTCATAATGTTATTTATTATTAATGGCTTGGAAGAATTAACAGCTTCTATTAAATAATCATATGTATATGAATTATTTGAAATATCATTCTTCATTATCTGTGATGAGCTGTTTGACAAATAAATTCCTGCCCCGATATTTTCTTCTATTTCATTTTCTTCTATTTCTAAATTAGTATCAATAACTGCTATGCCGCCGCCAAAAGGCGAATTATTGTTTGATATCTTGTTGCCGGAAATATTAATATCAAAACTGCTTTTCCCTTCAACCATTATACCGCCGCCATAGCCTGCAGAATAATTGTCCATAATTGTATTGTCTTTTATTTGCGCTGAGCCGCCTGAGATATATATTCCACCGCCTTTTTCCGTTGAACTGTTATTGTATATAAAATTGCCGATTATTATCGGAGACGAATTTAATATCACTATCCCGCCTCCAGCTTTGCTTTTACCGTTAATTATACTAAATCCTTTTAATACTGCATCGGATGGCTCACTCTGATCAAAATTGATTACAGGCCCGTCTCCCTTACCCTGTATGATCGTTGTCCATGGTCCTGATATGCTTTCTACCAGTATACCTTTTCCGCTAAAATCTATATTCTCTTTATATATGCCCGATGCTACTCGTATTGTATCTCCTGTGTTTGCCTGATCTATGGCTGTCTGGATTGATAGGTAATCCTGAGGAATTAAATAAACTTTCTTTTCAGAAGGTTTTGTCTGAGCCGCAACATCAGCGTCTCTTATAGATAAATCATACAATCCCAATCCAGTAGGACTATATGGATAAACTTTTAAATAGTAAATACCATTTGTTTTGCATGGCCAGACAATTATCGAAGAATGACCTAATCCGCTTTCATCATCTCTTGTAATTAATTTTTCAGTGCTGTCATATAATTCTATTACTGTATCAGCTCCTACTGCCAGATTTTCTGTTTTTATAACATACCATTTATCTTTAATTCCATTAAAATATACCCAATCTTCATCCCCTTCAGGATAAAAGGAATGGTTTTGTTTTCCCTTTGTATATAATTTATTTTGCAATAATGGATTAATTACAAATTCTTTGCTATTTGCAATATCATTATCATATTCAAATGCATCAGGAGTTAATTCAATATTGTATGCTGTAACTTTAACTCTATAATCTCCTATTCCATTTTTAGTATCATTATGAAAAATTTTTATATAATAATATGAATCTGATTTCATTGATTTTTTATATGGTATTCCAAATGTGACAAAAGATGCATATCCCATAGTATCATCATTCGTTGTTATCAATTTTAAATTTTCATCATAAAGTGAAATGACCGTATCTGTTTCACTTGAGAGCTCATCGGTTTCAACAGTATAGGTATATCCCTGTTTAACTTTAATTTTTATCCAATCAACATCTCCAAATGGGAAAAAGTTATGCAATTGGGTGTATGTAACATTTTTTTCTGACAGAAACATTTCTGCAGCATTTGCTGAAACATCATCTTCTTCATATGGATCTGCTTTAAGATTTAATATGCTGTCAATTAATACAGTATCAGTAATACTGATATCATATGATCCGCGTCCATATTGAGGATAGTATGATGTGACTTTTACATAATATGTTCCGCTCTGCTTGCATTCAAATTTAATTAAAGAAGAATGTGCGCCATTTCCACTCTCATCATCAAAATCAATTGGTTTGCCATTTGGGTCAGAATAAAGATAAAGAACAGTATCTGCTCCGCCAATTAAATTTGATGTTCTTATAAAATAAGTTCGTCCTTTAGCTGCTTCAAATTTAACCCAATCAACATCCCCAAAAGGTGCAAAAGTATGACTTTGCAATGTTCCATCTATTGATAATAGAGTTGCATAATTAGGAATATTATCATCTTCATAACGATCTTCAGTCCCATCGTAAGACATTTCTATCCTATATGTACCTGTTGATTTAAAATTTTTTGAATTGCCAGTAATATCTTTATTGGAAACTATTTCAAGATAATATGGTCCTATTTCTTTTCTATTGCCAAGTGTAAAAGTAATTTGAGAACCGCCATTTGGTCCTGAATTATCATTACTGCTAACAAGTAAAGGTTTCAAATTTGGAATTTCTTTGTAGATATTAATTATTGTATCAACACCAGATGTTACAGGAATTGTTCTGAACCGATAGCTTTTTGTATTATAAATTAAATATTTAATCCAATCTTTATCCCCTTCAGGGTAAATAGTATGATATTGAACTAAAGAAGGCATAATATCCGGTGATAATAAATCCAGATATGTATTGGTTGTAGCCTGTGAAGGTGAAAAATCTATTACCTGCGCTTCTTGATAATTATTATCCGGTTCATACGCATCCAATTTATCAGCATCCGGTATAAGAGTTGGGTCTTCAGTCGGAATATATGACTCAGGATAAATAGTAAGTTCTTTTGTTACAGTTGTTTTATCTCCATCATCATCTGCTGCTGTAAGAGATACTGTGATTTTTTTTGTTGATGTTATGAATTCTTTATATGTATGCAAAGGATCTTTTTCAATGCTTGCAACTCCATCACCAAAATTCCAGTAAAAATTTGTAACAATTCCATCAATATCATTTACTATAGCATACATACGAATAGGACGATTTGCCCGAAGCGGCGGCGCCTGTGTTTTAATTTCTGCTGTCGGCAGTTCATTTGGTCCAGTAAATTCACTGCCGGATTCAACTTCTATATCGCTAATCATAATATAGCCGTCATTGACAACAATTTTTATGTAAACTTTAGTGCCAATATATTTATCAAGATTATCCCATATTATTTCTTTAAATAAACCGCTATTATTTCCTGTAGCCTTAATTATTTCTTCTCCGGCATAAGCAACTCCAGGAGTTGTTTCCGCAGCGCATAGAGCAATATAAGTATTCTCAAGGTTTTTTGTCCCGCCAATTTTGAAACTCATTTTATAGCCTTTAAGAACGAATATGCTTGATTTTAATACTCCTTTTTTATTTTCATTTTCAGAAGTAATGATTGCATATTTCCCTTTAACTTTTGTCAGCACAGGCTGATCAAGGAAAGCTGTTCCGCTTTCAATTTCCCATCCTGCCAAAGAACCAAGACTGAATTTTGGATTAAAAAGTCCTTTTGCAACAGGAGATAAATTAATGTTAAAATCATCCGCACCAGAACATCCATTTACCTGAATATAAACTGTACTCCCAATATATTTTGATACATCGAAATATCGGCGAGTCATAAATGACTGATTGCCGCCTGAAGCTGATGCAATCACATCGTATATTTCATTATCTTTTTCATCCAGAATACGATTAACAGATATATTAGTTCCAAGCGCAAGCAGGAAATCTATCTGTCCGGTTTTTATAGTAAAAAATCCTGACCTGAGAATTCCTGATTTTTCCTGATCCTCAAATCCGGGAGGCGCGCCAATATAGCTTAAAAAATAATTCCCCTGGACATTATAATCAGGCGGATTGTCAGGAGCTGTTCTTCCTTCTACCCATACATAATTATTATCAATTCTGGTTGCAGGCTGATAACCATAACCGCTGACTATAGTCCATGGCCAGAGCTGTCCGTTTTCAAAATCGTGGTTGCCAAAAAATGGATATACCATGATTTCTGTTTGAGCAATATAGCTATTGGTTGCAGCGTTAAACTGAGAAGATTTCATTATTCCTACAGCAGGGAATGGATGTTTAACTCTTCCTATTCCATCTGTTTCAAATTTCAACTGATTCCCGGCATTATCCTTTGCTTCAATACCAACACTGACCATTGGATTTAATGGGTCAATATCTTTAAGCTTATATTTAATTCTGTAATTATTCCCCGTACCGCTTACATTTGGAATAGTTTCTACAATCTCAAAAGGAACATATTTATTATAAACGTATAATTTAATTGTATTTGAATCAACACCCGATTGATCATCTTTTATAAGATATGATATTGTTCCATCAAGCACATAAGGTTCCATTCCCTGAAATGAACTAGCTCCCTTAAAAGGTTTATAATCCACAACATAAGGAGCAGAATTATCAGATTGAGTTGTATAAGGGACTACTTCAATTGCTTCTATAGTTGGGCTTCCATTATAAAGAGGTCCTTTATCAAAATTAATGTTCAATTGTCCATCTTTAACATCTGCAATAAAATAGTATATTCTTGTGTCTCTTGGACCTAATTCTTCTACTCTATCATAACCTTCAAGTTTGTCATCACTTTCAATCATAACATTTGAACGGCCCGATGGATAAGAAAAAACACCGGCATAGTCCTCCACCCAGTTGTTAAAAAGCAGACTGACGAAATATTTGCCATTATCTACATCAAATTTATATTCAAATTTATTTTTGTCTGCGCGAGATGTACCTTCAAGTTCACCGGGTCCGCGATAATAACTGCCATGCATTGCCGGAGCGCCGCCTACATATCCCCAGCCCCTTTCGTTTGCATAAGGTTTATCTGTCCACCAATGCATATTTTTATTATCAATTATGTCTCTGTATCCGCAGTTTATATGAAATACATTTGGTCCAACAACTTTAAATGACCATGTTTCATCAGGCATAGAACGTTTCGGAGTTAATAAATCGCTTGCGGATACTTTAACTGTAACAATATCATTATAATTAAATTTTTTATCTGGAGTAAAAAACATCTGATATCGATGAGGTGAGCCAATAATATTAAGATTACCCTCTACTTCCTGCCCCTCTCGAGTTACAGATACTTTTATTGAGTTTTTATCCACACCAGCAACAGCGTCGCTTATCGCAAATTGCAATACTGCTTCACGGTCTACATCATATGTTTCATTGCGCGGGATACGTGAAAATCCAGCTAATTGTCCTATATTATTTATACTTGGAGGCATTTCATCAGGCGGAACTCTAACAAACATTGCAGCATCATAAACTGAACCATATCCTGAAAGCACAATATTATTTTCTGTACCTTTTTTTAGTTTAACTGTTGCAATTTTATTCCATTGACTTCCATTTACAGTCTGATCAATGATTTTTGTTTCAGCTTCCATATTTTCCGGATAAACTGAATTGAGTGTTAGTTTTGTTATTTTAGAAGTTGAAATACCTTTGGTCCACCATAGATAAATATCATAATATCCATTTTCAGGTATTTGAGGTGTAATAGTTACGGATGCTTCACTTGTAGCCAGAAAAGCATCTTTTAAATTGTTATAACCCCATGCTGCATCTGAACTTATTCTGCTCCATGATTTTGGATTAGAAAAAACCGCTTCTTCATCATTATTATCAACCATAACAGGGAAAACAGCGAATGGTCCTCCAAACATACCGATATCATTATACGAACCATCATGATCATTAAATAGTGTCCAATTTTCCCATGGATCACCTAAATTCATAAGAGCTGGTAAATAAAAATTCCAAGCCTCTTTAAAGGTCTCGAAATAAGGAATTTCTTTTCCGCTGTCAACCCAGCTTCCATTTGGTTTAAGCAGATAATTGTCATTATCAAAATCTGTGAAACTATTTTTTGCATCAAGAGTAGAATAATTAGCATAAAATTTTCTTAATCCAACATTACCAACATTTAGCAGCGGAATATCTTTGCTTGAAGGTGTTGCTTCAGAATAACCATGAACGCAAATTCCCCAACTTCCATATACACTTTGTCCATATCCGCCATCAACAATATTGTTGAAAAAGAATAATGGTCCGTTAGCAACAAATGGTGCAACAGGATCCTGAGCTACTGGACTTGTTTCCATTCCTACCCAAGAATCAGTAATTAAATTATTGCATATCATCCCATGTGCATTAGCTTCCAGCACTACAGCTTTTGATTTTTCCCATAATCTATCACGGAAATAATTTCTAAATACACTTATCCGCGCGCCATTTTTTGCAACTATTGGTCCTTCGCTATTTGAAACATTCATCGCAAAAACAGCATCTGCGCCTGTTCCTGATGTTGCAAAAGGAGTCCCATTTTTTTCAAATACATTATTTGTAATTGTTGTTCTTGTATATTTGTTATCCTGTTTAAAGTAATCAAGATTGATAGCATTTGTATTGCTTATAAAGAAATTGTCTTTGATAATTTCAATCTGAGAATTCCTTAAATCAATTCCAGTTCCACAGCCTTCAAATCTGCTGCCTGTTATTTTTCCACGGCAGCCGTCAAAATTGGAATCAGGTCCGGTTATATAGCTGTAACTAACAATTGGATTATTTGAATAAAGATATAGACCCTGAGTACAGCCTATGATTTTAGAATCTTCTAATTGTATATAAGAATCATAAGCTTGAATTCCGCTTTCTCCTGATTCTATCTGACAATTTTTTACAAGGAAGATTGAATCAGTTATAAGCACTCTCTTCTTAATAATATTATTTATTAAAACAATAGATGCATTGTCTTCTTTTGCCATTTCAGTGATTGGACCGGCAAGTGTTACACCTAAAACAGCAGTGTAGTCTTCTAAAAAACATTTTCCATTAATAATTATATTGCTGGCTGAATCTATATTATTATCTTTCCCGTTATTTCCATATAGAGCTATGCCATTTTTTATTGTAATATCTTCATTGTATATACCAGGGTTGACATATACCTCTCCGCCGCCGCTGGTAAATATATTATCTATTGCTTTTTGTATTGAATTATATTCGCCGGTACCAACATAAGCTTTCTTTATTCCTGTTGGAATTATAAAATATACTTCCTGTTTATTTTCACTCGTATTGCCTGCTTTATCTATTGCGGTAAAACGTAAAATCGTATTACGGGAAATTGTAATTGGTCCATTGTATATAAAAGTTTCTCCTGTTATCGGGGTTTTGCTTCCATCCTGTATAGTATTGCGCGGTACTTTTGTAATAACGCTGGAACCATTCCAGATATCAGGTTCTTTACCATCAAGAGTATAATATATTGTGGAGTTATCTTCTGATGTTAAAGTTATAGTTTGTTGTCCTTTATATAAGCCTCCAGTAAGCGAAACTTGCGGGATTGGATTTGTATAATCGAGATCTATTGAGACTTCAACTGTTCCAATATGCCCTTCTTCCAGCATTCCTTCTTTATTAATTATTGGCAGACCCTGCCCTGTAACGATAATTGTATTCATTCCTTCTTTTTCTTTTCCGGTTACAGTATATTTAAATTTAAAAGTATTTGGAGTATGTGATTTACCTTTATATTTTTCTTCCAGCTCTTTAAGAATATCTTCATAAGAAGCAAAAGTATCAGAATCAATATAAGCACCTTCAGTTATTTCAGCTTCAAATCCATCTATGGTTACAGTTGGTTTACGAGATAAAACCTGATCAACAACATAACTGATTGTTATAGTATCTCCGACTTTTGCATTTTTAGGATTAATAACTACATTTGAATAATCCGGAGCCAATGGATCAATAATATAGCGCACTGAGTGAGTTATTTCTTCTTTATTACCAAGTTTATCAACACCAAAAAATCGAAGAACTGTGTCAGCAGGGATATCAACATTAATTTTATAAAGTTTGTATAATCCTCCGCCGGCTATAATATCAGTTGGTTCAGCAGTTGCGTGTATCGTTGTTTTTCCACCTACTTCAGGAGTTTCTTTTTCTCCGGTTGTATAATAAATTTCACATGGTTCATCAGCATAAATTCCAACTGCATATTCACCAACCAGTTTAAAAGCATAAATACCCCATCCGGGAATAGCTGTTGTAGTTGGAGGATCAACATCAGGTTTTATAGTAAATGAATATGTCTCAGTAAAAATATTTGCTGGTACAGACCTGTCAGAAGCTGTAACAGTCACCACTACTACTTCTTCATAATCAAATAAAAAATTTGGGACAATACTCGCAGTAAAATTTCGCGGTGTACCATTGATTTCTAATTGAGGAGAACTGCTGTCAAATGTCATATCTTTGCCATAAGAACTTTTAATTTTCATTTTAATACTATTTCTGTCAACACCAGTTCCATCATCTCTGATAGCTAATGAAATTCTTGGATTGGTAAAGCTGTTTGCATTAAATCTGGTTTCTGTAAATGGCCAGTCATATTCACCCTGGAATGTAATACCCGAATATCCATTTCTTAAAACCCGCGTACATCTATCCCATGGATTGTGGTCTGATGCATACGGCGGCAGTTTATCCGGAATAGTTCTTACAAGCATCACAGCATCAACTGCAATCACAGTGTTAGAATTAGTTACTTTATCTTTTATTACAATTTTTCCAATATTATTTTGATTGAAATCAGCCGTCGCAATATAGTTCCATCTGCCAGGTACCCATTGTCTATACTTATCTTCACCTGTTTGATCAACTGAGAACAATCTCTCTCTATTATTTGAATCTGTGATAGATATTGGTACATCACTGGCTAAATTATCTTTATTTGGCCACCATATATATACTTGATATGCACCTGGTTCAATATTCTTAGGTATTGAAAATTCAGCATAACTATTATTATTTGCATTTGTTATATATGATTTAACTTTATTATAAGATGTTTTAGAATCATATCTTGTCCATTTGCTCGATGGAACCATTCTAAATACATTTCCATCTCCATTATCCAGAATATATGTTTTAGCTATACTTGGACCGCCGTTTTCTCCTATATCATTTCGTGTTTTATTTATATCAGTAAACCCAGCGCCTGGATCACCAGCATCAATTAAAGGTGAAGTTACTGGAGAAGATGTTAAATGGTCAAATCTTACTTTTGTTGAGCCTCCGATAAGCCCAAGAAAACCACTGCTAATTTCTTTATCTATTTGAATGGATATACTTTTTTCCCAGCTATTAATCGATGACCTGCCTAATGGATCATTTGAGCTGACACTAAACTTAATAGTATAGTAATCAGAATATTCTTCTTTCGATTTTCCAAGTCCTGCGAAATAACCTCTAAAGCCACCCATAAATCCATACTCATAGGTCTTTTTAACTGCGGGATAATTATAGTCTCTATAAATTGATAAAGATAAATCGTAATGTACCATATCATGAATATCAGCAGGTTTTTTAGCAGGATATTTTGTTCTCTTATCATAAAGAATGCTTTCCGCACCATTTACACGTTTACCAATTTTAATATATCGCCCATCAATTAAAGCAAAATAGTAATTATCAATATCTTTATAACCAAAAATAAATCCGGCTTTACGCGTACCGCCTTTTATATTATCTTCATTTTCAAACCGCAAAACAGTTTTAAAAGTATGCCCAACTTCTTTAGCATTTAATGAATCTTTTATTGTTGCAATCCCAATTTCAGAATTGACAGGAGTTACAGTAAATCCATTTTCAAAATAAGTTGGTTTCCATGTTCCTGAAACAGGAATAATACTATCCAGAGTATAAACTTCTTCAGGTTCAAAATTATAAAAAGGTATATAATTATCCTGCTGCAGGTTTGATAATAATGGATCAATAGCAAAAGACCCTTCTCCTGAAACCATATTTAGCGGTATACAGCCGCAGAGCACATGATTTCTATTTGCAAATTCATCATTATATGATGTAAAAAGATTTTTCCCATAACCGAGAGGTGAAATAAAATATGGAACAAGGTTTGCAAAATGCAGATTACCTTTTGCTATCCCGCTTCCGCTAACAGCGGTTAACTCCTCACACTGTGATATTGTATAATCTTTTTCACCTGGTCTATGACTGAAAAAAACAGAATTATTTATAAAAGTAAAATTACTGCCTCTTACAGCTCCGGCAATACCTAAAAAGCGATTATTTTCTATTATAGTATTAGAACTGGTATAAATGCTTACTTTATGATCTGTAAAATAATTATTAGAAAATCTTGGCTCTGCACCACCTGTAACTGAACACCCTGAAGCAGCTTTTCCTATCATATTATAATAAATATGAGGTTTTGCCCCAGCACCGCTGATTGACATTATTGATCCGCTATTATGAAAATTATTGTCCTTAACATCAGGGGAGGTATTTACAATTTGAAAAATTGTCTGTTTATTCTTTTTTTCTATAAATAAAGTTGGGTCAAGTTTATATTCATCTACAGGTCCGAGTATAAAACCATTATCAGAAAAAACATTATACGATATTCCATTACTGCTCCATTTACCATTATTAATTTTTATACATACACCCGGATTTTCAGAAAAAGTATTATTGTATATTTCTGAATCAAGACCAGTATTTACTAAATCAATAGCTGTTCCCGATATATTATAAAATTTATTTTCATCTATATGAATATTTACATCCGTTCCATCAATACCATTTTGTGTACTATCAAATATTATATGTTGGATTACACAATTTGTTGGAGCAGAATTTATTAATATGCCGGTTGCTGCATTTTTAATTTTAAATCCTTCAAATTCAGTATTATCGCTTAAAGTAACTGCAATATTTTTATTATTCCCATCAATTACAGTTCTTTCTGCAGATTTAAAATTTTGATATTCTTCTAATAATGCTTTTGCTTTTATTTTTATATTTTTTTGTATAACAAAAGATTCATAATAAATACCAGGTGCAACCAGAATAGTATCTCCGCTTTTAGCTGCATTAGACGCATCTTCAATTGTTTTATATGGTTTTTCAGCGCTGCCGTCTGGATCTGTGCATTTTGCGCTCTGATCTACATAAATTATTTTTCCTGATGTGAGAAGTGTTTCAATATTTAAAAGTCCGTTTCCATAATACATATCATAACCTTTATCTCCAATATCATTAGAAGTTGATGTTAAGAAGTAGTATATATCATCATTTGATATATTAGGGAAACGCTGATAAAGCATTGCTGCTGCGCTTGCAACATAAGCAGCAGAAATTGATGTACCGCTGTCAATTTTATATCCTCCTCCAGAAGAGGTGCTGTAAATATTTACTCCCGGAGCAGCTATATCCACCCAATCACCATAATTTGAGACTTCATATCTTGCTTTATTTGAATCAACTGCTGAAACTGCTATTACTTCCGGATATGCAGCCGGATACATCGGTAAATTCTGATTATCATTACCAGCAGGCGCTATCAACGTAAGTCCTTTTTTATATGCATAAATAATCGCATCATGCAGTACTTTTGAATCAGCATATCCGCCAAAAGGCAGTAAAAGAATTTTTATTTTGTATGTTGCTGCATTATCAGCAGCATATATTATTCCGCGGGCAACAGTTGCAAAATCGCCGCTTCCATATTCATCCAGAACTTTAAAAGAAACAATATTAATGGCTCTTTTTGCATCAATCAGCGATGATATTACTCCGGCAATAAATGTACCATGTCCGTATTCATCTTTAATTGTTGTACTATTATCTATAAAATTGTAACCATTAATAATCTTGCCTTTAATATCAGGGTGAGTTGCATCCACACCTGAATCCAGAAGACCTATATTTATTTCTGTTTGCTGATTATTATTTGATATTGATTCTGCTTTTATTAGAGAGAGATTGGATTTATTATTGTCATATAATAGAGGATTAGTTCCAATTGACAATGCTTTTGATATAAAATTTGGTTCAACTAATTCTACTTCAGATTCTTTTTTCAGTTTTTCAATAGTGTCATTTAAATTCTGAGTATCAGGAATAGCAATTTTATATGTTCCTATTTTGTTAAGCTCATCAGGCAGGATTTTTCCATTAACTTTTTTTAATATTTCATTCATTTTTTGTTTTGTTAATTTTTTATTGAATTTAATAAGTAATTCATGATTTACTATCCAAGCTGTTTTTATATAAGATGTATCTTTATTATTTAAGCTATAAGACAAAATCGGCTTATGAAAAAAAATTGTTTTCGTAATATCTTTTACTTCAGCTTCATTTGTTTTTGAGCGGAGTTTCCCTGTTTCATTGACATTTAAGCCGATATTCTTGATTGAATTATCATTTCCTGCTATTCCAAAAGGAATAACAAAAATATAATAAAATAAAATACAAATAATGCCATATTTTATAAGAAATACAGATTTGCCATAAAAATAATTTTTTATATTATCCATTTTCGCACCTATTTTTTTCACACTTTAAAGTAATAGAACACACGAATGAAAATTCCTCATAATTTTTTTAGTTACATTTGATATACAGGAATTTGAAAGTTTACATTTTATGCCCAATGAATTGGGCAACTACAAACATATTGCATTGTAGTTGCTCGATTCATCGAGCTTATTTTGAAATAACTCCATTTATAGAGCAATATATTGATATCCAGAAACACTTATAGAGAAAAAATAAAACCAGACTAAATGTGTGATTGTTTTGTGGGGGCTAGTTGAAAGCTTAAGAATTTGAAAGATTAGGCACAAAGGTACAAAGTAGCAAAGATAGAAAGTTTAAAAGAAAACCAAAAAAACTGTGTTTTAAACTGTTTTTACTTTGTGCCTTTGTGCCTCTGTCACTTTGTAACTTAAGTCGCTGCTGAAGATAGCTTGATTTATTACTATTTGGAATATTAATTACTGAGGAAAAACGAAGTAAATTGATAATAACAGGATTGTATAATTCAAACTAAGTTAAATATATTTACTATTTTCAAACTATTTTTGGTTATACACTTTTAGTTACCAGAGAAATCCCTTAAGCGCTTTTCTCCCAGAACCAGCACCCATATTTTTTTCTCTTTTTACCATAAAAAAAATTTTTCCACTTCCTTTCATTCAGTAATTTGGGTATGAGCTTTCATTAAGTTATTTGTAACTTATCACTACTTCTTTTAGTTGTCAAGCTAAAAGCAAATCAATTGACTAATTGAAATTGAATTTTAATTTCAAAATCAAAATAATTTCCTTGACATTTGTATATATGTATAATAAAATTTGTATATACAAAATCGGAGGTAGTTTTAAATGAAAACAGCAATAAAAATGACTACAATAAGACTCGATACAAAACTTGCAGATGAAGCAATAAAAATATTTAATGCGAAAAATAGAAGCGAGGTAATACATTTAGCTTTGAGGGAAATTATTGCACTTAAAAAATTTAAAAACTTAATGAAAAGAAATAAAGGGAAATTACAGTTTACAGGATATGATAAATAATTTAATAATTTTTGATACATCAATTTTTATCGATTATTTCAGATATGAAAAATTTGAGATTAACTTGCAAAATGTAAATGGATTAATAAGAAATTCCTCTGTGGTTTTATCGAAATTGCTCCGTGGAGCGACTAAAAATAATGAAATTAATTTTATAAGAACTCTTGAGAAAAATCATCCTGTCTTAACACCAACACAAAAAAATTGGATTGAATCCGGTTTTATCTTATTGAAAATAAAAAAAGATTACGGTTTTCTTGCAAAAAAAATAAGAGATTTACATTTTGATGTTCTAATTGCACTAACAGCAAGAAATTATGGTGCTGTTGTGATTACATCAAATAAAACAGATTTTGAATTAATACAATCTTATAAAGAGTTTAAACTTAATATCTGGCAATAATATCTGTGTTCTTGTGACATTATGAAAAAAAAATTAAAAATAAATGAAATATTCAAAAGTATTCAGGGAGAATCAAGTTATATTGGTCTTCCCTGTATTTTCATCAGACTTACAGGTTGTAATCTGAATTGCAGTTATTGCGATACAGATTATGCTAAAAAGAATGGGACTTTTTATAATTGCGATAAGATAATGAAGTCTATTGAAAAATTTGAATGTAATCTTGTAGAAATAACCGGGGGTGAACCGCTTCTTCAGGAAGGAGTTTATGATTTATTTAAAAAATTATTAAAAAGGAAATATACTGTATTGCTCGAGACAAATGGCAGTATATCTTTGAAACAAATTCCAAAAGAAGTGATAAAAATAATGGATATAAAATGTCCTGATAGCGATATGAGCGATAAAATGAATTATGAAAATTTTAAATTTCTTACTCACTGTGATGAAATTAAATTTGTCATTAAAAGTAAAAAAGACTATGAATGGGCTAAAGAAAAAATCCATTTATATTCTCTAAATAAAATATCGCATGTGATAATTTCTCCAGTATGGAACGAAGTTAGTCCTGCAAAAATATCTAAATGGATATTAAGAGATAATCTACCTGTTCGTTTTCAAATGCAATTGCATAAAATTATTGGAATATCTTGATGGGAGACAGAAGGCTGAGAGCTAACTATTACCCACAAGTCAGGGTAAATAACATTGACAATTGACGATTGAGCATTGAGAATTGAGCATTAAGGTTTAAATCTTTTGAAAACATTAGACGTTATTAATATAAATTGAATTATAATGCTCAATTGTCAATGCTCAATGCTCAATCGTCAATGAAATATTTGTAAATTTCAGCTTACTCTCACAAGCGTTTTTAGAGATGTGGGTAATAGTAATGGAAAGTAGAAGATGGAAGGCTAAAGGCTGAGAGCTGAGGGCAAAAGGATGAATAAAAAAGCAGTTATTCTATTGAGCGGTGGATTGGATTCAACAACTACGCTGGCTATAGCAAAAAAAAATGGGTATGAATTATATACTTTAACATTCGATTATGGACAAAGACATAAACATGAACTCAAAAAAGCAAGAATAATTTCAAAAAAATTTTCAGTGAAACAGCATTTAATAATTAAAATTGATATGCGTAAAATCGGGGGATCAGCCTTAACAGATAATATTCCTGTTCCTGAAAGAAAAAACTCAAAATTGCCGTCTGGTATTCCTATTACTTATGTACCTGCGCGGAATGTTATTTTTTTGTCATTTGCTCTTGCATGGGCAGAGAAACTAAATATACAGAATATTTTTATTGGAGTAAATGCTATTGATTTCAGCGGTTATCCGGATTGCAGATCGGATTTTATTCGTGCTTTTCAAAAAATGGCTAATCTTGCGACAAAGATGACTTCAGAGGGAAAAAAAATAAAAATATTTACTCCTCTAATTAAACTTAAAAAATCTGAAATTATTAAGTTAGGAATAAAGTTAGGAATTGATTACAGCATTACGCATAGCTGTTACAATCCGGATAAATCAGGTAAGGCATGCGGGAAATGCGATAGTTGTACTATACGTGAGAAAGGATTTAAAGAAGCAGGTGTTGTTGATCCTTTAAAATGAAAAAAATTATGAATTTAGAAAAAGTAACTATATTATTAACCGGTTTATTAATAGGTGTTTTTGGAGTAATGCTTTTTGTATGGGGCAATCCACTGCATACTGGAATATGTATTTCCTGTTTTATGGAAAATATTGCTGGAGCGCTTGGTTTGCACCATAATATACGCATGCAATATCTGCGACCTGAGATAATGGGACTTGTCCTGGGCTCTCTAGTGATAGCATTCTGGAAAAAAGAATTCCGTCCAACAATAACTAAAAGTCCATTAATCAGTTTTGTATTGGGAATAATCCTGATAATTGGAGGCGCTGTATTTGTCGGCTGCCCAATTAAAGTGATGTTGAATATCGGAAGAGGAGAAATTGGAGCTCTATTCGGATTTTTTGGCCTCATTACAGGTATATTGATTGGTATTCAATTTTTGAAAGATGGCTATACAATGGGTGAACCTCAAAAAGCTCCATATTTGAACGGATTAATTATTCCCGGTTTTATGCTCATTTTACTATTATTTCTTATAATAAGACCTTCTTTTATTTTATTCAGTACAACCGGACCAGGGTCATTACATGCTCCTTTTTATATATCTTTTTTTGTGAGTATAATTATCGGTGTTTTAGCACAGCAATCCCGTTTCTGTGTTTCAGGAAGTATTCGTAATTTTTTGCTGGCAAAAGATGCATCTTTGCTTCAAGGGACTATTTTATTATTAATTGGCGTAATAATAACAAATATATTAACGAATAATTTTGAAATAGAATTTTTAAAAAAAGAATTTATTGATTATTATATATGGGGATTTTTTTCAATGCTTTTAGTGGGATGGGCTTCTGCTTTTTCAGGCGGATGTCATTTCAGACAGTTAATTCTTGCAGGGGAAGGGAATGTTGATTCTGGAATTTGTGTTTTGGGTATGCTATTTGGCGGAGCTATAGTACAAAATTTTAACATTAAAACTACATCAGATGGAATATCTTTAAATGGACAGATTACTGTGCTCATAGGATTTATTTTTTTAATTATAATTGGGCTTGCTATGAGAGAGAAAGATTAATATTATCCAGTTCTTTAATATTCTTAAATGATTTTTTTATAAACCACGGCCATTCTTTACCGCTTTTTTTCCATGCTTTAAGCCAATTAATTGTCTCAAGATCAGAAGAATTGCCACTGCCAATCGATAAACCTGAAATTTGAAAATCAGGATTTTTTGAAATATTGTTAATTAATTCCTGCTGAACTTTTTTTGAAATAATAGAGGCTAACCGTGATTCTAAATATTTATCATCAGCACCATGTATCTTAACTATCTCAGCACCGGAAGTGGATAAAAGCTGTAAATAGCTGTTTAGTTCAAAACCAACTCCATAATCATCTATCACAATTCTTGCATCTTCTAAGTTTATTTTGTTATCTATCAATTGACTGATAATTTTTTTATATGTTGCATCCAATAATTTATTTATATTATTTTTATCTATTTGTTCAGGAGAAATTTTTTCAATTATAAAATTTAACCCTTTGTTTTTTAGAATAACTATTTTATTAAATAAATTATCCCAATACTCAAAAGTATGTTTTGATTTACTGTTACTGACACCTATTTGATTTTCTATTTCAGAGGATATCTCAGACGGAAAAATTGTGCCAACCAAAACTATATTGCCAATAACTTCTCCTTTCCCTGTTTCATCGCATCCTATAAGAATTTTTTTTGTTGGCAAGACAAAACGCGGTCCAATAGAAGAATCTATAAACTTATGTAAATCATAAATTGATATATCATTTGAATCTGTGATGTAAAGAGAGCCGCTTTTATAAAATGTAATAACTGTCTCTTTATATTTAATTCTCCATAATTCATGAGGATTAATTATTTTTATATTCTCTATCCCACCATTAGCCAGTAACCATTTTTTTATATCATTGGCTTTCTGAGTATCTTTAATTTTCCATGTTTTATTTGAGATTTGTTTCATTGGGTAAATTTATAGTATATTTTACTAACAAAACTATTAGCTAAATATTTATCCCTGAATAATATTATTCTTTTTATTATTTCACTATTCTTTGTTATTCTTTCTGTAATGAAACATCTGCTGCGGACTTTCTGTTTTAGAGGAGCTGAAGCTATTGCAGATGCATATGATGAATAAACGCTTTCCTCTTTTGAGGAATCAGGTGCTGATACGACTCCGTTTATTACAACAAGTTTATACATTACTGTTTTTAATCTATAATAATATCTATTTTTTAGTTTAACATTTGTATCTGTATACCCTGAAGCATCCAGAGGATCGCTATTTATCAAGGTAAATCCTTCATTATATTTATCACTCCTATAAAGATTGTAGTAAAATACATATTTAATATATGTACTGCTATTTACAGATGTGCTTTCATACATAGTAATATTACCGTTATTTTTTTCCCATTCTAAATTTATTTCCCCTACTCCGCCTGTGGCAATAATTTTTATTGGTGCAAATGGTTTATTAGCTGAAATTGGAGACATATTAAATGTAAAATTTCCTGCATTACTTCCTTTATTCGTTACAATAAATACTAACTCTTTAATTTGAGTTATGTTGAGATTTTCAATAATTAAATCTTTTGCATTTTCCTGAGTATTTTGTAAATACTTTAGTTCATAAGAATTATCAGCTTTTTTTATGCCAACACGTGTTTCAAGAGTAAAATTATTTTCATCTTCATTTTCAAAATAAAATCTTATATTTGATGTTTCATAAGCAGGAATAAATGTATAATATAGATTGGCATATCCATTAACGCTTCCTTTGGTTTCAAAATTATTATAAGCAGTGTACCTTATTACAGGTTGTATTCCGTATTGTAAAACATTTGACTTTTTAGGAGTAGTAATAAAAAAAGTGCTGTCGGAAATATTAATACTCTTATATACAAAATCAGGATTAATCGAAGAATCATTCAGATAATTGCTTATTGACCAATTTATAAATATACCTTCAAACGTATCAGAAAATTTATATTTTGCCAGATTATTATTTAATGAATCTATTCCTTTTTCCTTATTTTTTACTAAAGAATTAATAAAATTTTCTCCGCCAAAATGATCATAGAGATAAGTTAAAAATAATAGCACTACACCATAATCCTGCTGTGTATCAGCCCATTCAATTAAATTTTCATTTGAATTTTTTAAAAATGCTTGAATATGACTTCTATAGGGTTCGATATTATTCACTATTCCAGCTAATTCTGAACAGCCTTCATTTATCCATTTTTCTTCTTCCGGATCAAAATTATTATGTATTTTATGCTGAAATTCATGCGCTAAAATATATTGTACAGCGTCATTTCCTTCAGGGAAATAAATTCCTTCATCATCATCATTTCGAATTAAATCCGGAGTTAAACTTCGCGGAACCAATGAATCATATTCAAACGCAATACTGCCATGTTCAAAAGTAGGATATGAATCAATATATATTATTTTACGTTCATTACTATGAATACCATTTTCACCATCTGGATAACCATCTAATAGTGTAAAATATCCGCCAACCCATGCTTTTCTATTATAAAACCAATTTTTATTTGATATTAAATCATTATCTATATCTAATAAAAGAATAGTAAGGTGAGGATCTCCATCAATTCCATCTTCTTCTTCCTCGCCAAATACCTGTCTCGTACGTTTATAGATTGGGATTTCAGTCGTATCAGTTGAAAATCTATATGATATTTCTTCCAAATCAGATTGGGTAATATAACCAGAGGTATTATTTATAGGATCATAATATATATCATTTGCAACATATAAGTATATATCATCGGTAATTTTTTTGCATGTAGCTTTTGTTTGCTGCCATGAAGTATCAAATTGACAGAAATTCCAGAATAATTTTTCCTGCTCTAATATATCATATTGAATTCTTCCGGTTATAGAAAAAATACGCCCTCGTTTTTCCATTTCCTTACGTGTTAATTTACGTGCAGGTATTCCTTTTATTTTTTCTTCCTGAAGTGATAATTTAGGTACACCACAAACAGCGCGTTTAAAGAAGGAGATTTCATCAGCATAAATCAAACTGCTGAAAATCAATAAAATATAAATATATATATAAAAATATTTTTTAGAAAAAGAATTCATAAAAAAAACCTCTTTGCAAGTCTCCATGAGCCAGTTAAATCATTTTGTTTTTTACTGGTGACTAGAAACTGGTAACCTGTTTTAGGACTAGGACTTCCAGATACTTCCCCATTTGTTTTTAGAAGAAAATTTATAGATAGTAAAATTATTATTAATTATATATCCTAATTTTAATTCATATTTTAGTTCTTCGTTTTCTTCATGATTTAATTTGTCACAGCTCCATTTTATGATAAAATCTTCTTCTTTCTTGATTTCTTTTGAAGGTAATATTTGCGGAGGGACTCCAAAAAACCAGCGTTTTCTTTCACCTGTAAGTCCATTAAAAATATCCATTTCTACAAAAATAATATTAATATTTTCTTGAGTATTATTTAAGGTTATTTCTAAATTCTTTAAAATTCTAGTCCATTTTTTAGAAGAAGTTGCTTTCCATCTTATATCTTTAAATTGTTTATTTGTATTACTTTCAAAATTTTCTATTTCCTGAACAGATATCGGATTCCATGAAACAGGTTCAAAACTGTATTTAGAATATATAGATGAACTCAACAAATATCCTTCAATCTTTAAATAGCTGTCTTTTAACGGTAAAAGTTCAGAAGTTTTTTCTTTGTTGATTTCCAGAATAATCTGATTGACAGTCTGAATTCCTAAAATAGTTATCGGATAATCTGTAATTTGAATAATTTTGCCGTATAAAGTTATTTTATTTTCATATATCCTATTAACTATATTTGCATTAATCTTACAAACAGATAAAAAAATCAGCATAAAGCAGACTAAAAAAAATGAAATATTTTTTTTATGTTGTTCAACAAAACTTTTTTCCAAAATAATAATCTCCTATGAAAAGAAGCAACGAGTATCGAGCAATGAGCAACGAGTTAAAAAATATTTTAAACTCATTGCTCATTGCTTATTACTCAAGTTGACTGACTTTTTTAATTTTAAGATTAAGAATTAGCAATGATTTATGCATTTAAATCAAAAATCAAATATT
>CAYWFU010000027.1:0-34456 GCA_964457585.1 uncultured bacterium
TATCTTTATAAATATGGTTAGGGTAAAGGTTAGGAAGCCAGTTTAGGGAATAGGTATGGGTTTGGGTTTATTCTTTGAAAAATTTCCCCATGCTTCCCTTAATCTATATAACTGCCTCCCTGACACATCATATAATTCAACAAATTCCTGACAAATATTTTTATCAATATATTTGCCATAAATATCACGACACATTTCTAAACCTCTATAAGTCTAAGTTAAGGTTATGGTTAAGATGCCTGTTTAGCCTTTGGGTTAGGTTTTCAGGCCTTTAACCCTTACCTAACTCCTAAACTGGCCTCCTTACCTTTACCTTTCTTTTTTATACTTTCAATTTCCTATACTTTAGGTCGCCTTCGGCAGCAACTTAAGTTACAAAGTGACAGAGGCACAAAGGCACAAAGTGAAAACAGTTCCAAAGCATAGAGTTTTTAGTTTTAAAACTTTGTGCCTCAGTGCCTATGTGCCTTTGTGCCTAATTAGTTTTTTAATTTCCTGTACTTTAAAATAGCTCGATAAATCGAGCAACTACAAATAAAAAATCCACCTATTACTCCCTCTGCCCAATGGCATTGACACTAAAAGTATGTTATCAAATTGAGCATTGACAATTGAGCATTGAGTATTGAGCATTAAATCATCCTTTTGCCTATTGTTTTTATGCTGCTATTAATGAAGAACCCTGTGGCAGGGTATCTTCTGTCTCTGATAGGAATATTTTATTATTTATATTTGTGCCAATTCATGGCACTTCCAGATAATTTTGCATAGTTCATTACATTCATTCATAGTAACATCTATGGAATTATTTTAGCCCTTAATGCTCAATTGTCAATGCTCAATCGCCAATTTGTTTTTTTAATATAATTGACAATTTAGTATCAATGCCATTGCGTTCCTGCGGGGTCGGCTGCAGCAAATTGTTATATGGTTTATTATTTCATCATAGCATAAGCCGCCGGCAATGGACCTGCGGCAACAAACTTTTTTAAACGAGAATCTACCATTAGATTAAGACCTTCTAAAGTTCTTGCGCCAAGCAGAAGCATATCACCTTCTTCACCAAATACAACTTCATCAATTGTAAAAAATTCTTCTATTTTAATGACAACAAATCCAATGTTTCTAGTTATCTTTTGACCATTTGCCATAATAAATACTAAATCTTTTTTTTCGCGAGTGACATCTATTTTATGAAGCGTTTCACTTGAAATCCATGTATATTCACTCCCTGTATCAACAAGCATTTTTGGTATAGAAACTGACTTTTTTCTATTGATATGATTTTCAATTATACATTTTGTGTAGAAAGTACCCATGATAATCCTCCTTATTTTTTCAATATATTCTTTATCTAATTCAATAGCTATTTGATAATATGCTCTTGAATCTATAAATTAGGCTCGATAAATCGAGCAACTACAGATAAAAAATCCACCCATTACTCCCTCTGCCACGTCATCGCATCTCTATCTCTTATTAGCGGGCTTCTCCACTCGCTGTAATTTATATAATCCGTTACTTTATCCCCTTTGCCGCGTGGATTATACCATTCTCCGCCTTTACCTCGATTATCATTATCATCTAATGGCCCTGTTATATCTCCCCACCAATTATATTTTGCATTGATTAAAATTGGAGAAATATTATAAATTCCATAACCTGAATTATTGTAAATATAACTGTAATTTATTAGTGGTGCAGAATTGATTGAATAAATTCCACCTTGAGTATTAGAAGTTATAGCAGAATTGAACACACGAGGGAAAGAAGAACTTAAATATATTCCATAGTTTTCATTGCTCTTTATAACATTTTCTATTATTAATGGCTTGCTGTTTTCGCCATCTACTTTTATCCCATTTGTTCTGCTCTCTTTTATCTCGCATTTACTTATTTTCGGTGAACTATTATTTATATATATATTTTCATCTTTATAGCGGTTGTAAAATGCAGAATTGGCAACCTCTCGAGCATATACTCCTGCACCATACTCAATTTTGCAATTCTCCAGTATTGTGCCCTGAGCGCTCGCACTATCATAATCCACTGCTCCATCATCTATATGTATATTTGCCCATGCGCCTTTAATTGGTGTCTCATCAGTCATAGCGGTGAATATTATCTTTTCTGTATTTTTACCTATTGCTTGTAATATACCTTTTTTATTGCTGCTGCCTATTTGCAGTCCGGTATAACTATCAAACCGCACTTCTACTCCCGGTTCTATTCCCAATGTTACTGTCGTGTCGCCATAAACAGATATGGGGGCATAAGGTATTATATAATCATAATTAATATTTCTATCATAATTTGGATTGACAACATCATATCTAATATATTCTTTTTTTAATATTATATTTTGTGTTATTCTCTCGCCTAATATTTCAAAACCTGATTTCCCATTATTACTATAGACATTATTATATAATTGATTTATTTTGTTCGCTCCAATTCTTATTCCATAATTAATATTATTACTTATAGCATTTCCTGTGATTACAGGATTACTCCCTGCATCACGACAATACATCCCATAGCCTTTATTTTGCTCAATTTTATTATTCTCTATTGTTGGAGAAGCATTGATGCAATATATTCCATGCATACTGCTATATTTTATAACGCTGTTTTTTATTACTGGAGAAGCATCTGAAAAATATAAATTAGCATTACTTATACCGCCATATTCTATCAAACAATTATCTAAAATAGTATTCTCATCAACTGTACCCCCATAAAAAGATATTCCATCCCAATTTGACCCAATATTATTAGAAGTAAATTTTATTTGTTCTGCTGCTCCTATTGCTGACAATGCTCCATTAGTTACACTTAATCCAGCATTAGCCTCAAATTTTAATTCTACTCCAGATTCAATATTTAACATGGGAATAGTTGTTCCTGATATATTTATATCTCCTCCAATTATATATGGATTATTCCGCTTCTCCCATACTGCTGTATCAGCTACTGTACCGCCAACAACATATATCCCATCTTTAGCATTACTGCTGATATTATTATTCTTTAATTTCCAGATACTATTTGCACCTATACGCAATCCATACTCTCCATTACCAGTTATATCATTTGCTGTTATTTGAGCATCATCAGCACTGGTTTCATTAAATATTCCATATCCATTATTCCCTGTTATTTTGCTGTTATCTATGATGAGGACAGAATTATTATTATAAATCCCATGCTGATAACTTTTCTGGATTATACTATTTTCTATTTTTAATTTTACGCCATAAAATAAATAAATATTTCCTGGATTATTTTTGCCTCCATATTCGACTGTACACCAATCCATTTCTGAAATTGTATTTGCATTGCCGCCTGAAAATATTATCCCTTTCCAATCACCAGAATTAGGATTTTCTTCATTGGAAGTAAATTTTATTGGTTTATCTTTTGTACCGATAGCTTTTAATTCTGATGGATAAGTGCTATATCCATAAAAATACAATCCTGTATCTTTTTTAAACCTCAACTCTACTCCTGATTCTACAATTAACTTAACTTTATCATTACTTCGACTGGAAAAATAAATATCACCATTTATATAATATGGTATATTAATTTCTTTAAAAGTTATCTCTCCACTATTAATAGCAAATACTAATGAATTTCCCAATATTTCCACCCTATCAGGATTGTTGTTACCATAAGTATTATCTTTTTCTAACTTATTTACATTATAAATTGACATCCCTATTGGATAACTGCCATTATCGGTAATTGCATTATTTTTTATCTGCGGTTGGTTATTGATCCCAAAGCTGGAAATTCCGTATGCATTATTATTATTTATTTTATTATTGGTTATTATTGGACTGCTATTACCATCTATTGTAATACCATTTGAACGACTATTTATTATTTCACAGCTATCGAACATTGGGGAACAATTGGTTATGTAAATATTTTCTGCGCCAAATTCAATTTTGCAATTTTCTAATATTGTTCCTTCTTGCGTAATACTATTATAATCACCAGTACTATTATCAAAATAAATATTGTTCCAGTATCCCTTTTGAGGGTTATTTGTATTCGCAGTAAAAATAATTTTATTTGCTGATGTACCTATAGCACGTAAAATACCTTTATTATTTCCAGTTCCAACTCTTATTCCAATACCTCCACTAAATCTTACTTCTACACCAGCTTCAATTGTTAATGTTACTGAATTATTTAGATTACCATAAACAGATATTGATGCCCAAACCACGTCAAACCTTTTATATCTTTCTTCCAAAATTGTATCTTGAGTTATTCTCTCACCAATTATTTCCAATCCTGTTTTTATATTACTATCTATAGTATTGTTACTTATCTGTCTTAATTTGTCTGCTCCGATTTTTATAGCATAATTCTTGTTGTTTGTAATGATGTTGTTCGTAATGAGAGGGCTATTCCATATATCATAACAATATATCCCATATCCATTATTACTATTTATATTGTTTCCATCTATTATAGGGGAGGAATTATTTATGCAATATATACCTGAACCGCCACTGTTGATAATAGTATTGCTGCTGATAATTTTTGGATTGCTATTATTCTCACAATACACACCATTAGAACCAGAACCATCAATAGTATTTTTTTCTATTAAAGGGGAGGAGTTTGTACAATATATACCATTTGTACTGCTGTTCTTTATTATACAATTTTTTATATTTGGAGAAGCATCAAAAAAATATAAATTAGCATTACTTATTCCGCCATATTCTATTAAACAATTATCTAAAATAGTATTCGCGTCAATTGTCCCACCATAAAAAGATATCCCATCCCAATCTGAACCAATATTATTAGAAGTGAATTTTATTTGTTCTGGTGTTCCGATTGCAGACAATGCTCCATTATTTACACTTAATCCTGCATATGCCTCAAATTTTAATTCAACACCTGATTCAATACTTAGTATAGGATTATTTGTTCCAAATATATTAATATCTCCCCCAATTATGTATGGACTATTTTCTTTCTTCCATACTGCTGTATCAGTTATAATTCCACCAAAAACATAAATCCCTTCTTTATTATTACTGTTTATGCTATTATCGATTAATTTTCCTATACTATTAACTCGTATACGTAATCCATAATCCCCATTACTTTCTATAATACAATCTCTCATTTCAAAGTTAGGTGCATCAGCATATACTCCAGAATTATTATTCTCTATTATTTTAGATGAATTAATTGTGATGGAACTATTTCGTTGATAGAATCCATAATATATTCCATATTGTTTACTTTTCTTAATAGTGCAATTGCGTAATTCTAATTTTGAATTATAGAAATATAAAGATATATTTCCAGAATATCGAGGATATCCACTTCCCCCGCCATATTCTATCTGGCACCATTCCATTTCTGATTTAGTATCTGCATTACTCCCTGAAAAAATTATACCAGCCCAATCACCAGGATTAGAATTACCTCCATTAATTGAGGTAAATTTTATAGGTTTGTCTTTTGTACCTATTGCTATTAATTCTGTAGAGGAACCTGGATAGGAACCGCAATATAACCCTACATCCCTATTAAATCTTAATTCTATTCCTGGTTCAAATTTTAATCTAACTATAATATCTGGATTTTGATTTTGCACATTGATATTACCATTAATAAAATAAGGGATGTCAATATCTTTAAAAATTATTTCTCCATTATTTATTACCTCCCCAATAACCTCTATCATGTCATTCTCACTATAAGTATTGTCTCGATCTAATCCATTCATGGAATTGATAAATATCCTTATTGGATAACTGCCATTGCTAATAAAGTCATTACCTTTTATCTGCGGCTTGACAGTACTATCATTATTAAATATCCCATATGTTCCATTATTACTTATTGTATTACCAGTTATTAAAGGACTGCTGCTGCCAGATATTTTTATTCCATTTGTTCTGCTTTCTTTTATTTCGCATTTGCTTATTTTTGGTGAACTGTTGGAAATGTAGATATTTTCATCAGCATAATAACTTCCATATTCAATGATACAATTCTCCAATATAGTGCCTTCATATGTTATGTCATCATAATCCATTGACCCATCATCAATAAATATATTTCTCCATGAGCCTTTTACTGGACTTGTTGTATTTGATGTGAATTTTATCTTATTTGTATCAGTACCTATTGCCTGCAATATTCCTCCACTACTTCCACTGCCAACCTGCAGCCCTGCATTATTACCAAATCGTATTTCCACTCCAGGTTCTATTGTTAATTTAGGCACATTATCTCCATAAATTTGAATATTTCCCTCAACAATATCATATCTTTTATAAACTTCTTTTAAAGTTATATTTTCAGTTATTCTTTCCCCTATCAGTTCAATACCTGATCGTATATTACCCGAAATATTATTATTATCAACATTCTTTATTTTACTTATTCTTATTCTTATTGCATAACTGCCATTTTCATTAAAATTATTATTTCCAATAAAGGGGTTACTATATATATCATTGCAATAAATACCATAACCATCATTATTTATAATCTGATTTCCAACTATATTTGGGCTAGAATCCCCAGTTATTCTTATCCCTTCTGCTCTACTTTCTCTTATTATACATTGATTTATAGAAGGAGAACTATTATAGATATATATATTTTCATTTGCAGAACCACCTTGTGCGCCATATTCTATAATGCAGTTTTGTATTGTAGTTCCGTCCCCTCCATCATCAATAAATATATTTCTCCATGAGCCTTTTGTTGGACTTGTTGTTGTATTTGATGTGAATTTTATCTTTTCTGTTTCATTACCTATTGCCTGCAATATTCCTCTACTACTTCCACTGCCAACCTGCAGCCCTGCACTATAACCAAATCGTATCTCTACACCTGGTTCTATTGTTAATGTTACAGGATCTGTATCCCCATAAATTTGGATTATTGAAGTAACTATGTATGGACTATTAGCTTTTGTCCAAACAGTATTAGCAGAAATTCTTCCTCCAACATTAGTAGCTGCATGAATATCGGATGTGTGAGATATAAATAAAAGCAGTAAATTTAGAATTAAAATATTTATTAAGTGCCCTGCAGCAGCACCGCAAAATATCTTTTCTCTCTGATAGGAATATTTGTTCTTATATTGCGCCAATTCATAGTACATCCAGATAAAAAATTTTTGTGAGGGGATTTTTTTTATTTCCATTAGCTGCATCCTTTAAAACTTCAGATCGATATATTGAGTGAGTAAAATTTTGGATTAATTTGTATTATTATTTATCGAATTAAATTTGTCAATAAAATAATAGAAATTTTCAAAAATATTGTTTCTCTGTAGTTGGGGCTGTCCAAAAAGGTGTCATTCCGCACTTGATGCGGAATCCAGACTTTTAAATATCGGCTTAAATACTGGATTCCCGCTTTCGCGGGAATGACAAAAAAGTAATTTTTGTACCTTTTTGGACAGCCCCTTAAAAGAGCTTGATAAGCTTGTACTCAACATAATTAATTGAGTATCAAGTAACCACAATATTTAGGCTTTATTCATAGCAGTTCATATGAAAAATTTCTTTTGATGTTAACCGTATACTGCTCTGCACTGAAAGATATTGAGGAGGAAAAGCATCAGTGTCAATATAGCTAATTCGAATTCAGTATTTCCATATTTTTTCATCAATTGTTTCAAAATCAGTAATCTTATTCTTAAAATCTTTAAAATCTTTTTCATTCCATGTGCCGGCTAAATGATCCAGATCATGATAAATAGTTTTTCTTTTTTTTAATCCCAAAGCTTCTTTAATAACTTCCAATATTATTGAATTAACACTCGTTCTCTCTTTTTTTGCTTTTTCTTTTAAGGCTCTTGAAACTTCGTTATCAATGCCTCTAACAGTTATTGTGTTCATAATTATCTCCTGTAAAGAGATTGGGTATTTCAGACATCAATCATTATATAATAAAAGACCATTAACATGTTTAAAGTGTTCATCATAAGTAAAAAGAGATAGTCCATATCTCATTGACGAAGCTGCGACCCACATATCATTTGTTGGAATAGGGTTACCTTTTTTCTTTAAATCCCAATAAATTTTCGCGTAAAAACTTGTTGTTTCTTCATCTATATTGAGAATGTAAACCCTTTGAGAATCAAGAAATTGATTTAGCTCTTTTATATTATCAGGTTCTTTATTACCACCTTTAAAACCACCTAATATTTCTCCTAATACTATAACATTAATTCCAATATACTCAACTTTTTTTATAATTTCAACAGAAACAGGATCATTTCGTTTAAAAAATGCATAGATATTTGTATCAATTAAAATTCGTTTTATCATCTACTTAATCCTATTTTTATAATGTCAAATTATGATAGCATATTGAATCTTATTTTGCAACTAAAATTGGGGCATGACTCTAATGGTATGTCCAGATAAGTTTATTTTAGAGCTGTTTTTTTTATTCATAGCAGTTCATATGAAAAATTTCTTTTGATGTTAACCGTATACTGCTCTGCACTGAAAGATATTGCGGAGGAAAAGCATCAGTGTCAATATAACCAATTCGAATCATGTCAATAATTTCAAGATGCGGCGGGAGTCCAAGTTCCTTGATGACATTTTGCTTGCTCTCTTCAGTGTCAAATAAAATGGAAAGGAATTGCGCTCCAATACCTATTGAAGTTGAAAAAAGCAAAATATTTTGTATCATTGAGCCAATGCTTATCAAACTCATTCTATATTCTTCTTCTGTATTTTTTATTTTAGAAGAATCATGAAGTATACCAATCAATTCTGGTGAAGTTATAACAAGATCATGGAAAAATGCTTTTGCAAAATTTTTAACCATAATTTTTTTCAGGAAACTGAAAAAAGATTTATCTATAATTTTCATCCCAAACTCAAGCAATACATTTAGATATTTTATAAATACATTTATAAAAATACCGTCTTTTCGAATGTCATCATCCTTATTTGAAAATCTTATCCATTCTTTCATTTTAGCAAAATAAAGATCATCCATATATAACTCATTTGCGCTTTTTTGTATGAATTTAGCAATTTTACCGCGTAAATTAAAATCTTTTACAAGAATGAATGAACGCGAAAAGTTACTTTCATCTAAAAAAGATGGTGCAAATAATATTGATTTTAGTATTACCGATTCATGCTCGGAAGAAATATTTTCATCTAAAAATTTTTTCCGATAAGACTTTCTGCGTCGGATAAGAGAAAATATATCATCCAGGATATATATATCCTGTTCCTGGTTTTTAAAAATATATCTGTTTGGATATTTATTTTCATAAATTGTTGAAGATTTATTTTCAATACTTTTTTTATTTGTAAAATCATGAATATCACTATCTGATATATACCACATACCTAAAACCATAATTAAATCAATATGCTCGGGTATTTTTAATAATTTTTTCAGCTCATTTTTTATATGTTTCATTTCTGAAAAAAACTGAACAGATTCTATTTTTATATTAAGAGCAGATGATGAAAGATATATGTTGCTCATGCAGGCTCCAAGACAAATATATCCCAATTTTTCGGCATTTTTACCCGGATCCATACGCGTTGTGTTATATAATATAAAAAGATTTCCCGGAGAATTAAGAAGGATTTTTTCAAATTTTTTCAGGATTTGAATATCCTCTGATTGCTGTTTTATAATTTGATATGCTTTTTCTCTTAAAGTATTATCTTCAATAATAAGAAATTCCCATGGCTGAGAATTGAATGGACTAGGCGCCCATCTGCCTGCTTCCAAAATTTTTCCCATATCATTATTTTTAATTTTATCCTGCTTAACAGGAATATCAGAATTATGAATTAAATTTTTTTTAAAAATATCCATACAAAGTTCCAAACTATTTTTTTTGTCTTATCATTTCAATGAATGCGCCAATACGGGTTCTTATCTGTTCCCTATTTTCACCCGGTAAATCAGAATCTATTATCAAAACTGGCAATCCCGTTTCTTTCTTTATAACATCATGCAGTATTCGTGTATTTGAAGCAACATAATTGCATCCAAAATTAACATTAATTATCACCCCATCCAGATTTTTCATCTGTTTTATATTTTCAACTGTCCACATTGCTTTTTCCTGACCGGTATAAGTATATGGAACTTCTAAAAATCGTTCTGCCAGTATTTCAATTGGATCTTTATCAGAGTTATCATTAATATCCTTCCAGTATGTACTTATAACACATTCTGATCCTACAATTACTCCTCCTAAATCATCAACCATGTTGTAAACTCCAAGATCTCCCCATGCAATACCTGAGATTAAAAGACGAACAGGATTTTTGTTTACTCCCCGGCCGAAAATACCATCTTTTACTCGTTTTCTCAGATCATTAATCATTCTGTTCATCATATCAAATGTGGCGATAGGATCAGATACCCAATCACATGCAAGAAAAGTAAGAAGAATAAGTTCAAGACTGCCCATAGGGACAACATCCCCAAGCATCATAAAATGCGCTTCTCTTAAAATCTTCCGCATTTTATTTTCAAAAATAAACTCTTTGCGAAGCCGGTCAGGATCATATGGAATATGTGTCAATTCTTCAGTTCTTTTATAAAATTTTTTTATTTCATCAATCATATAATCCCGTGTCAAATTATAATGATTTTTATTTGGGATTGCAGGCTGATCGCCAAAATATCCTTTAAATTTTGTACGAAGTGATTCAAAGCAATATTGAGAATCATAACACCATGGTCCAATAAAAGGATAAAAACAATCAAGATGAACAAGGTTTTGAGAAAGCGCAGTATAAGCAGCAGCTTGCGCCGGACATGCATCAGGCGACAATTCTGATCTGCCAATAACAGCGAGTTCATTGCTGTCTTTAGCTAACATATAACAGAATGCTAAAAAAAATGGATCCAGTGCAATAGCTCCGCTGCTGAAGTATAAATCAGTGGGATTAACTGCCCATTTACCGATAATTTTTTTACCATTTTTCTGCATTAAACGTATACGTTCAGGAGCGCTGAGGATAAGAAAAATAAGTTCTGTCAGTCCTCCTAATCTTGGATCAATTCGATATCTATATAAACCCGGAAATTTATAAAGCGATTTTGCCATGAAAATAATGATTTTCCATTTTGAAATATATTTTCCATCAATGGTATTCAGTCCTTTAATATTAAGAAAAATCTGCGGATTTTTAAAAACATTTATACCGAAATGTATTTGATTTTCAAAAAACATAACTTACTCCTTGATTCTCTTACTTCTAACTGAATGCTGAAAGCTGATGGCTGAGAGCTTACCCTTTCCCCAATGCCAGAATAGATTCCTTGAATGCTTCAACTCTTGTCTTTAGCTGTCCCTCATCACTTGTTGAAAAATCAGAATGCAAATGAAGATATGGAATATTCATTTTTTCACAAAAAAGTTTTATTTGTTTAGCTTTATAAGCATATGCGTCACAAAATCTTAAAGTATAATAAAGAATTCCATTAATATTATATTCTTTAATAAGTTTTTCAATATGTTTTAATCTTGGATCAGAATCATGATGCGGATATGGAAGCGCACCGCATGGAATATTACTAAGATATGTTCTGGCAATACTTTGAATTGATGGAGTTTCTACATAACGATATATGCTTCTTGACCCGGCACACAACTCATCCATAGCAAAATCCATATCCAGGTCATTAAAAATATTAATTAATTTTTCATCTCCAGGGGCTAGCATCCCTCCTGTTATAAGGATACGGACAGGTTGATTTTTAGGAGTAGCATGTCTTTTTTCCAGTTCAGCAATTAATTCATTTAATAAATCAAAATATACTTTTTTATCCAGAATAAAACCTGCATAAATAAACTGAATTAATTCACTCCATGTTATCTGATTTGATTTTAAAAATTGATATAATAACCGCTGATTTCTATGAATGTTATTATATAGCGCAACTGATTCATTAAGTTTATCCAAATTGAGTTTTTCTTTTGTTTCTTTTTCCAGTTCTTCAACAAATTTTTTAATAGTTTCTGTAAAATATTTTATTCCGCTTTCCTCATAAAAATTTCGTGGAAACCCAATATGAATAACTTTTGTATTGAAATATTTTTCCCAGACTTCAAGTACTCTTTTCATCTGATAGCATGATGGGGCATCAGCTATTATATCCATATTAGAAAAATAGAAATCATAATGCCCTTCTTTCAATCCAATACAGCTTGATGCAAATGGACAGCTATTTTGTGTAAGATAAGTATTCCCTATATTTGAAGCTTCCACATTTCCACCGCGCAGGAGACGGATTGGGATTATACCCATAGCATATACTATTTCTTCAGGAACATAGGAACAAAAATATCCAAGGGTCTTTTTCCCTGATTGACGAAGCGAAACA
Organism: uncultured bacterium; assembly: GCA_964457585.1. Classification (GTDB taxonomy): domain Bacteria; phylum JACRDZ01; class JACRDZ01; order JACRDZ01; family JACRDZ01; genus CAYWFU01. The sequence continues at coordinate 12,385 of CAYWFU010000027.1, forward strand.
AGTTCATCAGGCCTGGTTTCTAAAAGACGCTGTAATTTGCTTTTTACCTGTAATGGTATTAACTCATTTTTTGTTTTTTTTGATTTTGAATAATTACCAGCCAATATAGCTGCGCCATATGCACCTATAAGTTGCGGATCAAAATCAAGATTAGCAAAGGGGTGTAAGAATATTTCCTCCATTGCTTTTTTTACACCTTGATTTTTTGCCACACCGCCGGTAAAAACAATATCAGGGTGAATTCCTAAACGTCTTGCCATATTTCCAACTCTGCGTGCTACTGCCTGAATAAGACCTGCGGCAATATCCTCAATCGGAATACTATTAGCTAAAAGACTTACAACTTCACTTTCAGCAAAAACAGTACACATTGAACTAATATTGCACGGTTTTTTTGATTTGAAATATAATGCGCTAAATTCATCAAGTCCGAGATTTAAAGCTCTGGCTGTAACTTCAAGAAATTTTCCGGTACCAGCAGCGCATCTGTCATTCATGGCAAAATCAATAATTTCACCTGCATCATTTAGTTTTATAGCTTTGCTATCCTGTCCACCAATATCAATAATAGTTCGCACAGAAGGTAAAAAGCTGTACACACCCATAGCATGACATGTAATTTCAGTAATAGTATTTGTAGCATAAGGAGCGGATATTCTGCCATAACCTGTTGCGACAATTGCATTTAAATCTTTCTGGTTATATGAAGTTTTTAAAAGAGCTTCTTCGAGTACCTGTAAACCACGCTTCGCCACTGCCAGATGTACATCAAAATTAATAGCAGAGGCACAAATTTTCCCATCACAAAGAATCACTGCTTTAGAAGACCTCGAACCGATATCAATACCAGCAGTTAACATAAAATATTTTTCCCTCCAGCGTACCAATATGGTAATATCAAAAATTAACCACAGAGAACACAGAGAAACCTTTAAATATTAATGGGTTAGAAGATTTCCCCCTCTGTGCCCTCTATGTGTCCTCTAAATTATTAGCTTATTAAGCTATTTAAAATATAAAAAAGGCATGAGACCACAGAGATTTTTTAAGATTTTAAAATAAACTCTGAGACCTCTGTGGTTCATATTTTTCGCCTTTTTTTCATGTTACTTTTGACAGTACCACCAATATTATTTTTGCAAAAAACTACCATAGTCAAACATTGATTCTTTTCCTTTAAGCATTCCCGTAGTTATTCCTTCGTATATTTTATAAGATTCTTTAAAATTCTGCACTGCTTTTGTTTTTTGATTCATTTTTAAATATATTTCCCCAAGATTATAATATGCAAGTGCAAAGTGAATATGTTCTTCTTCTGAAAATTTTTTCCACGTATTATATAATTCAATAGCTTTTCCCTGGTTTACAATTGCAGAATCATATATCGCATTTTTCAAGTTAATGACTCCAATCCCAAAATACCCTTCAGCTGCTTTTTCAGGAACATACTGTATAATATTTTTAAATTGCATAAATGCTTCTTCATTGAGATCTGTTGCTATGCATAAGAACCCATAAGCAAGCAGGGCTTCATTATTAGTAGAATCAAACTGCAGTGATTTTGTATAAGCTTCAATAGCTTTTTTATATTCTTTTTGCTGTGTATAAAGAAATCCAAGATAACTATGTGCTTCAGCAAATTCAGGATCTCTGCTAATCGCAGTTGTTGTATGCTCAATAGCTTTATATAAATTTCCCTTTTTATAAACCTGTTTAGATAAATTTAAAAAATAGCTGGCATTATTTTTAGATTTATATGCTTCTTGTACGATTATTTTTTCCTCTTCTTTTATTCCCAGAGCTTTTTTTACATTTTGAAAAATATTTTTCTCTCCAAAAAATTCTGATAATCCCGGTAACTCATAAATTACGATTCCATCCTTATCAATTAAAGCTGTGCTTGGGAGAGTAATTACTCCATATTTACCAAATATTTCCATACCTTTATCAATAAGTACAGGTATAGTTATTTTATTATTTTCAATTATTTGTTTGATTTCAGCTATTTCTTCATCAGTTACGCGGTCATCATTTTGCGGTATATATACAGATAATACCTGAAAAGAAAATTTTTCAAAATACATATCATTTAATTTTTGTAAAAATCTTATTGCCTTTTCACCTCTTAAACTCGGATTTTTCCAGAAAAGCAAAGCAACTACTTTCTTCCCTTTATAATCAGATAAACTTATTGTTTTATTATTAATATCAAGAAGAGATATTTCAGGTGCAGGATCATTTTCTTTTATACGGTTAAAAGCCAATAATTCTTTAGATGAAATAAACAGCAAAAAAAATAAAAATAAAAATAAATTTTTATAGGATAAAAAATTGAGGTTATTCATGACAAATACTCCTTAAGTGAATTTTAATAATATTTTGAGAGTAAAACATGGGGGGAACAGACTCAGTATATCGTAAGCGTTCAGCCATCAGCTTTCAGCTAGAAGTAAAGATGATCTATTATAAATATACTTCTTATTTCTGGAATAATCAAGTAAGAATAAGTTATTTCATTTAAAATTTTTTATCATTTTCTGTTCAGGAGTGATAAAAATAATTTTAGTTCCTTTAAAAGTTTCAGCAAGTTTTATACCTTTTTTATGTCCCAGAACAAATATAGCAGTAGAAAGTACATCTGCAATAGTACCCGAATTTTGTATTAAATTTGAATCAACAATTACAGTACAGCTTATACATTTGTCTGATGGATAACCTGTGGATGGATCTAAAATATGGTGATATCTTTCCCCATCTTTAATAAAAAATCTTTCATAATCACCAGATGTAACTATAGCACAATCGGATAATTCAAGAGTTTCTATAACACCTTTTGTACGAGGATGCTGGATTCCCACTCGCCACTTTTTTCCATTGCTTCGCGTTCCTGAAACTATAATATCTCCACCTGCATTTATAAGAAAATTTACTATACCAGCTTTTTTTAATAAACCTGCAACTCTATCCAATGCATAACCTTTAGCTATTCCACCAAGGTCTAATCCTACATTGTTTTGTGAAAGCTGAATAGATTTATCATCAGGAAAAAGTCCAATTAATTTATAATTAACTAAACGAAGAAGCGTTTCAATATCTTTGCTATCTGGTACCTGTTCATGTTTTTTCTGTCCAAATCCCCAGAGCTGTATCAAAGGCCATACAGTAATATCAAAAGCTCCATCAGAAAGTTCAGAAAATACAATAGAAGTATTAATAAGATTAAAGACTTCAGGATTTATTTGAATTCTCTTCCCATTAGAATTATTTATTTTCCATATTTCTCCGGTGCTGTCATAACCTGTAAACAAATTTTCTATTCTCTTCAATTCATTATAAACCTTTCCCATATACTCTTCAGCTTTTTTGGAATCATCTAGAGAGATAGTTACTTCAATTAATGTATCCATTAAAAACCATTGTTTTTGAAAATGATTGGAATTAAAAATATTATTTTGACATGAGGGTAAAAATAAACTTATTATGAAAATACCCAGCAGCAAGCTGCGGGGTATTTTCTCTGATAGGAATATTTTATTTTTATATTGTGCCAATTCATCCTGTAGAGACGCAAAATTTTGCGCCTCTACTGCAGGGGATTCTTGGCACGTCCAGATAAAAAAAAATAGAAAAATTGATTTAAAAAATTTCATTATATTCCTATTATACATGGAGGGGTCATAAATTGTGATTTTTTCGATGAGGATTGGGTATCGAGAGCAAGTTGTGAAGGTGAGAAATAGCCTTGCTCTATTTCGAACCTGAGCAACACAGCTATCGATGTCCAAGACCAGCGAAAAAGTCGCAATTTATGACCCCTCCATGTATATATCTACTTTTCTCTGACAATTACTGCATTTTGAATTCAAAACACCCGTAATTTCAATATTATATCCTTGTCTATTAATAAGCAAATTTTTACATTGCGGGCAATATGTATTACTCAAATCCATATTATTAACATTTCCCACATAAACATATTTCAATTTATTTTTGGCTATCAAATATGCATTTTCAAGAGTCTTCAGCTGCGTAGGGGGAATATCCATTTTATATTGAGGGAAATACCGTGAAAAATGCAGTGGGGTATCATCTCCTAAATTTTTTGCTATCCAGTCCACTAATTTTTGAATTTCTTTTTCATCATCATTTAAAGTTGGGATAACAAGATTTGTTATTTCAATCCAGGAAGATTTTTTTGCTATTTCACAGGCTTTTAATACAGATGAAAGCTTACCTTTACAGATTTTCTGATAAAAATCTTCATTCATGCTTTTAATATCAATATTCATTGCATCTATATAGGGAAGTAATTTTCTTAATGGTTCTTCATTAATAAAACCATTTGTTACAAGCACATTTTTCAGCCCTTTTTCTCGCGCTAAAGGAGCTATTTCCAGAATAAATTCATACCAGGTAAATGGCTCAGAATAAGTATAAGCAATCCCAATACTATTCCTTGATGCAAGAGTTATTAATTCATCAATTTCAATATCCAATGTTGGGGTTTTAACTTGAGAAATATGCCAGTTCTGACAAAATTGACATTGGAGATTACAACTATTTGGACCAAGTGATAAAATATCTCTGCCTGGATAAAAATGATATAATGGTTTTTTTTCAATAGGATCTAATGCAGGTGATGTGGCACTCTGTTTATAATTTAAAGCATATAGAATCCCGCCAATATTTTTTCTTCCAGAGCATATCCCATATTTATCAGGTTGGAGAGTGCATTCATGCGGACATAAGATACATTTAACTTTATTTTCGGATAATTTTTGATAGTATAAGGCTTCTCTCATTTTATACTCTATTGAATAAATGGAACTTTTTCAGATTTAACTTTAGGTACTTTTACTTTGCCATATTTTATTATATCTAAAAAATTTTCATATTTCTCTCTAAGACATAAAGTCCCTATTACTCCTGAAGAAGCATATATGAGAATTATAATAAAAGAAGAAATTTCAGGATTTAAAGCTACAACATATAAAGCTAAGGCTATTGTAATCAATACATTAAAAGGTTTTCTTTTCTTAAGATTAAAATTTTTCAAGCTAATATATGTCAGATTGCTGACCATAAGATAAGAAATTGATACGATCATGACCGGTAATAATATTCTGTGCCCAATCCAATGACGGTCGAGAGCTACTAATATATAAGAAGACATAACACCGGCAGCTGCTGGTATTGGCAGCCCTGTAAAATTAGTTTTTTCAGTCCCTGCTGATTGTACATTAAACCTGGCTAAACGCAATGCTCCCCCAACAACTAATAGAAGTGACAGGAGCCATCCAATTCTTCCAAATTTATTTAAAGCAAACAAATAAATCATTAAAGCAGGCGCTACTCCAAATGAAACTAAATCTGCAAGTGAATCAAATTCCATACCAAACCTGCTTGTTGAATGCGTCCACCGCGCTATTTTCCCATCTAATACATCAAATAACATTGCAAAAAGAATAACATATGCTGCTAATTCAAATTTTTCATTCAAACTGCATATAACAGAATAAAATCCCATTGATAAATTTAACAATGTAAATAAATTTGGTAATAAATATATACCTTTTTTCATTGGTTTCTCCTTAATCTTCAACTAATCTCCCCGATAATAGAAAGCCCTGCTTTTACAGTATCCCCTTTTTTAACCAGGACTTTTACATTTTCAGGCAAATAAATATCCATTCTTGAGCCGAATTTCATTAATCCGAATTTTTCTCCTGTATCATAAAAATCGCCAATTTTTCCTCTAAATACAACTCTTCTTGCTACAAGTCCCGTTATTTGCCTAAACAAATATTTTATTTTTTTATTTTCTATCCCAATAATATTTTGTTCATTTGCAATATACGCATTATCTTCATAAGCTGGAATAAATCTTCCTTTTTGATATTGGAAATATTTAACTATTCCAGATAGCGGTATACGATTAATATGCACATTAAAAATTGATAAAAAAATACTTATCCTGGTTACCTTCCCTTTTACAAATATATCTTCATTATCTTCTTTTACTGATATAACTTTGCCATCCGCAGGTGCAACAACAATATTTTCACCTTCAGGAATGATTCTACCTGGATCGCGAAAAAATAAAGCTACTGCTATTCCGAATATCCCAAAAATATATGAACTTATTTTATACTCTAATAAACTTAATACCAGACATAAAACAAATAAAGGGATAATAAAAGGTGCTCCCTCTTTTGCAATCGAAAATTTTTTTTCTAGCTCCATTTTGAAATAATTAAATCATCCTTTCAATTAATATGTATATTTATATTATTTATAAATTATAATATTAATATCATTAAATATCAAGATTTATTATCGGTGGAGGGTTAAATGTAGGGGTTCGATTTATCGAACCCGTTAAATAGCTTGATAAATCAAGCACCTATAATCAACAAAATATCCTTTTTTCTATTTAGAAAATTTTATTTTTTTCGCAAAACACTTTCCACTGAGTTTATTTAAAATTCCTTAACATTAAGTTCACAAAACTACAACTATTTATTTTTAAAATATTTCTCAATTAAAATGTCAATAAAACCAAAATACTCTTTAGGAATATTTTTATATATTACCTTTACCTTTTGCTTTGCAATATCAACATTCTTACATTGATTAATATTAGAAATTAGATTTTCATAATATTCAACGATTTTTTTCTCGAGCTTCTCAGATAAATTCAAGTTTCCAGAAATTAAATCCGCGGCTTTCTTAATATCACCATTGTTTTCTGCCAGATTCTTAAAGCATATACCTTTAAAGTTATCAGTTATAGTATTACGCCCCATATTTAGTATTTTCGCTGTCTCTTTTATATTGAAATTGGTTTTTCGTAATTCTTCGATTAACCTTTTTTGATAATCATTTTCAATATATTCCGAATTTTCTTCCGGTATTTTAACATTTGTAAGTTGTCCACTATTATTTTTATAAATGTCCTGTTCCATTGCATATTTAATCAAGAATACCCTGCAGTTTACTGCAGGGATGAATTGGCACAAATATAAATAATAAAATATTCCTATCAGAGACAGAAGATACCCTGTGGCTCTGCCACATTTTCATTTTTTTTATTTCCCATCAACTAATTCCCACGGATAAATATAATTTGGATTATACTTTTCACCTTTTAAACCAATAACTTTATATTCCTTTATGCTATATTTATTACAAAAAAATGACATTGAGTGTTTTTTGAAATTTTCAAAATTTGTCTTTATCTCTATTGGCAAAATACTTCCTTTGTAATTAAGGATAAAATCTATTTCATTTTTATTTTTATGACGCCAATAATTAATATTTTCAATTCCATATTTTTTAACTAATTCTGCAAAAATACTTGTTTCAAACACATTCCCTATTATATTTTTTGGTAAATGTTTTAACCACAACATTTGTAAAAGCCCTGTATCATAAAAAAATACTTTTGGAGCTTTTATTATTTCAACTTTTGCGCTAGAGCTGTAAGGGTGCACCAATTTAACAATATAAGTGTTCTCTAAAATAAACAAATAATGCTCTACTGTTTGCTGAGCAATAGCACAGGTATTCGCCAATTGCGCTACATTTATTAATTGCCCACTGCAAGATGCCAGAACTTTTAATAAATTATTAAATTTTGTTATATCTTTAACATTTGCAATATCTCTAATATCTTTTTTAATATATGTATCAATTATTTGCTGGAGATATTTTTCTTTTTTTTCTATGGAATCTTCTAAAACAATTTTTGGATACCCGCCATAGTAAACAAATTCATAATATAGCTCAATAACTTTATTAAGATGAAATTCTGAAAGTGATTTTGTTAAATCATATTCTATATTTTTAAATCGCAGAAATTCATGAAAAGACAGATTAAATATTTCAAAATTAACTGTTCGTCCGACAAGTGAATCAGAAAATTTTGTTTTGATATTAAAACTCGATGATCCGGAAACAATAAGTTGTATGTATTGATGATGATCAATTAATAATTTCAATATTGATGAAGGATTATCCAGATATTGAATTTCATCAATGAATATATATAGTTTTTTGGTAGATTTTTTTATCTTATCTAACTCAAATCCCTCATTTTTTAAGAAAGTTAAAAATGAATCGATTCCCGAATTAAAAATATCAATATATCTTGAATCTTCAAGATCAAAAAAATATGTAAATTCATTTTGGGTTTTTAAAAAATCTTGAAGAAAATAAAGGATATGACTTTTTCCCACTTGTCTTGACCCATGTAAAACAATAATATTGTTTGTATTTAAATACTTAATTATTTCGCCAGACACATCTCTTTTTATTATTTTTTCATCCATAATTTAATTCCATTCATGATTTTAATTAATATATAGCTTAATAATAGTGCATACTAAAATATAAGTCAAGTTTAATTTTAGCATAAAACATACAACGTATTTTTTCCTTTTGTAGGGGGTGGGCTGTCCAAAAAGTTTATAAAATGTAGGGGTTTGATTTATCGAACCCGAAAAAACGTTGAAAAATCGGGCTTGATGAATCAAGCCCCTACAAAAAATAGGCCTTTTTGGACAGCCCCTTAAATATAATACTGAAATTTCTATACATTAAAAATATCTTTTTTATCTGCAACTGTTATAATTGCCGAATTTTCAACAGGACACTTATTTTCGCAAATTCCACATCCGATACATAAATTTTCAATTATATGAGGTTCTTTTACTGATACTTTTTCTCCTTTTATATTAATCTTTTCTGTAATTTTAAATTTTATTGCTTTATCTGGGACAGGACAATGTTCTTCGCATACCAGACAATCAACATATTTACGCCATGGGATACAACGGTTTCGGTCTATATAAGCTAATCCGATTTTTGTTTTCCTTTTTATTTCAATAGGCAGTTCCTGTATTGCTCCTGTAGGACATGTTTGTCCGCAAAGAGAGCAGTTATATTCACAATAACCCTGTCGTGGGACTAATTTCGGAGACCATAAACCTTCTATTCCTGCTTCCAGGAGAGTTGGATTTAATCCGTTTGTTATACAAACTTTCATGCATTCACCGCAGCGAGTGCATCGTCCTAAGAATTCCTGTTCATTTACTGCTCCGGGTGGACGGATCAAATAACGATTTTTAATGCGCAATAAGGAAGATATTTTAAAAGCAGGCATAACTAAAATTGTTGAAATAGAACCTAAAAGCATAGTTCTGCGGGAAAGATTAATTCCTGATATTTCTTCATTTTTATAAAAATCAAATTCAATCGCATCTGTAGGACATATCTCTTTGCAGTTAAAACATAAGACACAATCAATATTTCCCATTTTACATTCACGAATACATTTGTTGCAATCATTGCATAATTTTTTATCAATTCTTTTATTTACCAATGAACGTACTGCAGTCAATTCAAATAATGCGCCTAAAGGACAAATCACTCTGCACCAGAATCGTCTTCCCATAAGTTCAAGCAAAAGGATTGCAATAAAAAAGGAAAAAATAAAAATATCAAGCTGATATATATGAGGTTTAATAGAAAAAAATATTTTATTTAATTTATTTATATGTTCAAATAAAAATTCCAATTTTAAATTATATAAAAAATCAGCAAGATTTTTTAAAAAGAAATCAGCGATAGGGAAAAAACTAATCGTAAAAGTCCGGAATAAAATACTTAAAGGATCAAATAGCCAGATGAATTGTATTGTTATAAAAGATGAAATTAAAAGAAAAATCAAAATATAATATTTAATTCTATTTATTTTTTCCCATTGAATAGATGAATTAGAAACAGGTCTTTTGCCCAAAAAAAAATAATCAAATATATCAAGAAAAGTCCCTAAAGGACAGAACCATCCGCAGAAAAACCTGCCTAAAAAAATCGTAGCGAGGATAAAAAGAAAAGAATAAGCAAGAGACGAAATAAATGATCGTAAAAAAAGCATTGTTGATATTGCAATCAAAGGATCAAGTTTAAAAAATATATTAACTGGATATTTTAAAATATCTTTTCCGCTATATCGTGTATTTATAAAGAGAAAGATAAATAATAAAAAAATTAAAATTTGTGTTATACGGCGGGGTGTTCCTATTTTCATTATCCCTGACCTGTTTTTTCTATTATAGTTATTTTATCTAAATTTATTTCACCTATTCCAGCTTTATACGCATTACGCAAATATTCTAAATCTTCACCTTTAATATTAAATAAAGTAGCTCCATAAGAATCAATTGCTACCCTATCCACACCTGCTATAATAGTATTTGTAATTTTGGTATCTTTTATATCTCCACCCTGCGGTCCGTTTCTAACAAGAATTCGAATAGCATCTAAAATCACAAGATGCGGAACAATCATGCGGTTCAAATCAACTATATTTTGATGAATTCCTTCATGCAGCAATGAGCGCTGGCCTCCAGCCATTCCCATAGCATTTTTTATTGACATAGTAAGTCCGGTTGATCCATGATGTTTTGCAATTGGAATACTTATTATTTTATCAGCATGAAAAAAATCTTCATAAAAAACCCATGATTTTAAATATGTTGCTCTGGGTATTTCCATCTTTTTGAATTTTCGCGGATCCATCTGCAATAATTCAACGCGTGCATTATTTATTTCTTCAACAATCTTTACTGCTCCGCTCTGATTGTATGATCTTTCCGGATCATTGCATGGTCTATCAATTATTTTGATTTTTTTTGCTTTTGCTTCAAGGCATAATAATATAACTTCTTTAAGTACTAATGGATTGGTAGTAGCAGCAAGCTCAGGCGTGCGGTCCCATGATAAATTTGGTTTTATTATTACTTCATCGTCAGGATTAACAAATTTGCTGATACCTCCTAAAGCATCAACAGCAATTCTAACCAATTTTCCAGGGGGTCCTTTTCGTGCAACAGCAATTACAGGTGCGGTTATACTTTTTTCTGCTGCAATTAAAGGTGGTAATATTTTTGAAAATGCATTCAGTCCAAATAAACCTAAAATTGTTTGAAACAGTTTTTTTATAAAATCTCTGCGGGGATAACTTTTATTCATAATAATTCCCCCTTTAAGTTAGACTGCCTTAGGCAGCAACTTAAATTACAAAGTGACAGAGGCACAAAGGCACAAAGTAAAAAAGGTTCCAAAACATAAAAATTTTTGGTTTTAAAACTTTGTGCCTTTGCTACTTTGTGCCTTTGTGCCTGATTATACTCCATTAAATTATACAGCTTTTCTTACTTTACCAGCCTGCAGACACTTCGTGCAGACACGTATTCTTTTTGTAGAATTATTTTGAATAGTTTTAACTTTTTGCAAATTTGGCAGCCAGCGTTTCTTTGATTTATTATTAGCATGACTGACCTTATTTCCAACTTGCGGTTTTTTACCGCAAATATCACATACTTTTGCCATTATTACACCTCCTAAACAAATTTTCTTATTTTAAGATAATTTTATTATTTTATTATAAAACAATACATAAAGCAAGATTTTTAAAAAACTAATTATTTTTTCACATCTTTAACACATCTTAATCCAATACTACTGCTTCTCTGTGTAGGATCGTATGCTCCCCTGCGTGTTGTTCTGCAGTAATAATTATCATATGAAAATCCTCCACCGCGTATAACTTTATCTTTCCCTTTATCCGGTCCTTTAGGATTGTTGCCTGGACTGCTTTTATAATATTCACGGCCAAAATAATCTAAACACCATTCATTTACATTGCCAGCCATATCAAGCAATCCATACGGACTTGCTCCTTCAATATATTTCCCTATTTTTGTTGGTTTGCCTATCCCCTCATCTTTATTATTGCATAATCCTTTTTTATAATCATTTCCCCATGGAAATTTTCTTCCATCCGTACCTTTTGCAGCCTTTTCCCATTCCGCTTCTGTTGGTAAACGTTTACCAACCCAATTAGCATACGCTTCAGCTTCATACCAGCTTATTCCGCATACAGGCTGTTCAGCCCCGTTATATTTGCTTTCATTAAAATATTGAGGAGCTGTAATTTTACTCTTTTCTTTCCATGCCCAGCCTTCATTTGACCAGAGTTCCTTCTTTTGATATCCACCATCATCAATAAATTTTTTATAATCAGCATTAGTTACTTCAAATTTATCGATATTAAAAGCATCTACCTGCACTTTATGAACCGGAGCTTCCATAGGGTCACCACCCTTATCGCAGCCCATTTCAAATTCTCCAGCAGGGATTAATACCATATTCGTTTCTTCTGAAACCGGTGTCACTGGTGCTTCTTGCACCTGCGCTGCAGGAGTCACAGGAGTCTCAGCAGGTATTTCCTGTGATACCTGAGATGAATCAGTTTTTTCTCCACCAGCTTCTTTCACAGCTTGTTTTGAACCTGTACACCCAGAAAATATAATCATACATGATAAAAAAAGTCCAAATAATGATATTAAAAATAATTTCCCTTCTGTAAATCTTCTTATTAAATCTTTCATGTTGAATCCTCCTTTTCCTCAATGAAACTTATTTAGAAGATATTTTTTTTATTATAAAATTATTTTGATAAATATTCAATAAAAAACTGATACCATGTAGTAAATAGATTCTATGGAACTACTTTCAGTAAAAATCGGTAAGCCTTAAGAGTTACACCCATTTTTTTTAAACTTATAATAGGTTGCCTTCCCTTTGCCAAAACGTTCAATATATCCCAAATCTATCATTTTATTAAAATCAAGCGCACGGGTTGGTCTGGCACGATTGGTCAATTGAGAATATTCCTTATCAGTAACAAATCCTTTTTTTTCGATATATGCTAACATTGCTTTATGATACTCTTTCAACTCGGTAGATGGCTCAATAACTGAAATATCCAACTCCTTCGAGATTCGATATAGTTCGTCTAATATCCCTTCGGAAAAATATTCCAGCCATGCTGTGAAATCCAAAGTACCTGCAATATCGTAATAGTTCCCTCTTACTCCAACATTTTGAAAATAACGAGTTACATTTCTGTTATAATAATTCTCAAAACTGAACAAATTAAATGTATCTAATCCCATTCCAGCTAAAAGTACTTTTGCCACAAGACGCACAGTTCTGCCGTTTCCATCAATAAATGGATGAATTACTACAAATTGTTTGTGAAAAATACCGGCAAGTATTATAGGATCAATCTTTGACATATTTTGTTTAACAAAGCCTGCAAGTTCATCCATAAGCATAGGGACATCTTCATGATCTGGCGGCCAATATATAGTTTTTTGTAAACGCGGATCATTCACAAAAACCGGCTCTTTGCGCAATATGCCGCACTTACTTTTAATCAGCAAATCCCTCATAATAATTTTATGGATATCCCGAATTAATGTCAGATTTAAAGATAGATTTTGATGTGTTGTAAGCTGTTTATTAAGCATGACAAGAGCATCATTATAATTAGTAACTTCTTTTTGGCTGTTTGTAATGTTCTGCGGCAGATTTTTAAGGAGTTGTCTTACTTCGGTTAGAGGGAGCGGATTTCCTTCAATACTGGTGGAAGAAAAAGCTGAAATTTCCCTCGCATGCCTTTCAAATTCTGCCAGGATTATCTTCGGAAACCGCCGCGTGTTTAACAATGCTATTTGTGCGGATATCCGTTTTATTGAATCAAGGAGATTTGATGTTATTGTATACAATGGTTTAAACGGTTCAATTTTATTTTTCATTAATCATATTATAGACAAATATTAGACAATTGTCAAGGAGGTGGATAAACAAATAATCATCAATCATACACATATCATAAATGGCACAATCCAGATCAACTTTTTTTATTAATTCCGGTTCAGCAGGATTTTTTATATTAATAATATGAATTTTCCCTGAAGCCGCAAGATATGCAATATCATCTTTTATCCATACATCAACAAGAATCAACCCTTTTTTCTGATCCGCAACATATGCAATATTATCTTTAACTTTAATTTGTCTGACTTCTCCGCTTAGATAAAACTTATCTTTTCTTTTAATATCATTCGGATCCGTAAAATCATAAAGATTAAGTCCCAAATCATCTTCCAGAAAATATTTTTTCAAATAAAATTTATTTTTTGATAGAACTATTTTAAATTTATCTTCTTTATTCAGCTTCTTGATCGAACCATTTTTTTTATTAATTTCAAAATAATCAGCCTTAAGATCCTGTGAAAGTGTAATAATATAATTATCAAAAGGGGAAACCCTTATTATCTTTCGATTTAAGATTAATTAAATTCAAATCTTCATCCAACTTATCGGATATATTTTTTACTTTTAGATTAACTGGGTCAGAAACATCAATTATTGAAATATCTATTGAATCACGCCCATGCGGTTGTCTGTTGTAATCACGAATTCCAATATCATCACTCATGGTTAACAGTTTGTTATCTTTAAGTGATTTTATATAATGAGTTTTCATATTATTTAATGTTGAGATTATTACAGGATTAGTTATGTCTTTTAAGTCAACACAGAAAAAAATATCACTGGCGCCTATGTTATTTTTTAAATAGATATCATTTATTGAGAAATATTCTTCATTATTTATATTCAAAAAATTTTTATTTATTTTATTTATAATCTTTAATTCTCCAGGATTCTTAATATCAAAAATCAAAATAGCTGTATCTCTTATTTTTCTATTTGATATTATAAGAAATAAATAATTCTCTTCGATTCTGATGCTGCTGATATATTCTCCAAATTTATATTCAGATACAAGCTTCGGATTTTCAATATCCGATACATCATAAACCAACAAATTATTGCCTCGATAATCAGCAACAATATATACGAAATTATTGTGTTGAATTAAATGATTTATATATGGAGCATGAAGAGAAATGTATCCTTTTTCCATTTTTGATTGATCAAAAGAAGTCAGATAAAAAGTTCTTAATACCTAATCACAGAACTAATTTTAAATTTTTCATTATCCATTTTACAGTTCACAATTTTTTTTTACTAATTGAACGATTGCCTTAAAAAAATTAGTGTCAATGCCATTGATTAGTGGACTGGTAGGGGAAAATAGATTCTCCCCTACCAATTGGAAAATACTCCAGAATATCACCAATCAATTTTTATATAAAAATGAATTTGAAATATCCAATAATACTGATGCCCTGTAATTTGGATATTTTTTAATAAGTTCATTTTTTAAACTATTCCCGTCTTTTACTGAATTAAATATTATTTTGGCATCATTCAAGTAATTAATATCTTTTTCAAAAATAGATACATCTGTCAATTCCCCATGACCTGGTAAAATAAATTTATATTCTTTTAATTCCTTCAGCATTTCAATGTTTTTTATCCAACCATCAAAAGCATTCTGTCCTAAAAATAAGTGTACATTATTAAAAACCAAATCCTGAGCAATTAAAATTTTCAATTCAGGTAATTTTATTAATAATTGATTAGTAGATTCAGCATTCTTAATTTTTTTAAATTCGTATAATACTCCATCAATAGCTTCATTACCTTCATTGATAATATAATTTGGAACTATTTTTTGTGAAGTTACGAGTTCTTCTAAAATTGGTTTTTTACTTTTAATAATAATTTCACCCAAATTATTTATTTCATCTTGAGTTTCTTTCAGAGAATATATTTTTTGATCATTGAAAAATTCCAATCCAAACCAGTGATCCGGATGTGAATGTGTAATTATTATTCTATCAATAGGTTTTTTTAAACTTTTAGCATAAGATAAGAGTTCCTTTGCATAAGGACGCATAAATTGAGCATCAATAATAACGAGTTTATTAGGTGTCTCAATAATATGCGATGTTACTAAAGTTGAATTTTCCGGACTTATATAACTATGAATTTTTATTCCATTTTCTTCAATTAAAATTATATTTCCATCAGATTCCTTTAGATTTAATTTTGTAATTTTATTTTGTTCAATGCATCCTGCAGATATTAATGTAATGATATTAAAAATGATAAAAGTTTTTATTAATTTTAATGGTTTCATAACTGTTTCTCCTTAGTTTTATAAAAAATTTATGGTTGATTTTTATATAATATTTGCTGTTAATTCCCCCTTTCATTTGTTTTTATCGGCCGCTTATAGTATAATAAGTATATAACAATAAAAAAGCAAGTAGGCACCTTTTTGTTTAATACTTACTTAAAAGTAAGTATTGTGGAATATAAATGAATTAGGAGGATAATATGTCTGAAAAAATTTCTAATTGTCCTGTTGAAAGAACTTTATTTTTAATTGGCAACAAATGGAAAGTGTTAATTTTAAGAGATTTAATCAGTGGAACCAAAAGATTCGGTGAGCTTTCAAGAACAGTTACAGGTATTAGTCAAAAAATGCTGACACAACAACTAAGGCAGATGGAAAAGGATGGTATTGTAAAACGTAAGATATATCCCGAAATACCACCGCGTGTTGAATATTCATTAACAGAAATTGGAAAAAGCTTGAGACCGATTCTTGATTCAATGGAAAATTGGGGGAAAAAATACTCCATCTTAAAACGCTCTTCATTCGCAAAATCCTCAACGTAGCTATAGAGACGCAAAATTTTGCGTCTCTACTACGCTATAAAATCCTGCATAAAAATCAAAGAATTTCTTGACAACTTATTCTTAATACTGTTAAATAATGTATATTAATATATGCTTAAATTTGTTAATACAAGGAGCAATAATGAATTCCTGGATTAAAAAGGATCTGCAATATAACTGGCATCCATACACTCAAATGAGTTTAAGCAATGATTTTCCTCCAATTTTAATTGAAAAAGCTAAAGGGATTAAATTATATGACAATAATGGGAAAATTTATTTGGATACTATTTCAAGCTGGTGGTGCAATATTCATGGGCATAATCACCCAAAAATTGTAAAAACTATAAAAGATCAGCTTAAAAAATTGGACCATGTTTTATTTGCAGGATTCACTCATAAACCCGCTATTATTCTGTCAGAAAAAATAATTTCAATTACACCAAAAAATTTAACTAAAGTATTTTATTCTGATGATGGGTCAACCGCTGTAGAAACTGCCCTTAAAATGTCTTTCCAGTATTGGCAAAATACAGGTAAAAAAAATAAAATAAAATTTATCTCGCTGGATAATGGATACCATGGGGACACAATTGGCGCAATGAGTATCAGCGGAGTTAATTTATTTAACAGTGTATTTAATCCGTTATTTTTTTCTTCATTAAAAATTCCAGCTCCATACTGCTATAGATGCCCTATTTCCAGAAGTAAGGAAAGCTGTAATATTGAATGTGCAAATTTTCTTGAAGATATATTAAAAAAAAATCATAATGAAATTTCAGCATTAATCATAGAACCTTTAGTTTTAGCCGCTGGAGGTATGATTGTATATCCAAAAGAATACTTGGAAAAAATATATGGAATTATAAAAAAATACAATATTCATCTAATATTAGATGAAGTCGCAACTGGTTTTGGCAGAACAGGAAAAATGTTTGCCTGCCAGCATTTAAACATTGAACCTGATTTTATGTGCTTATCCAAAGGGCTAACATCCGGAACTCTCCCAATGGGAATTACACTTGCAACTGAAAAAATTTATCAGGCATTTTTTGATACTTATAATGGATTAAAAACCTTTTTTCATGGACATACCTATACCGCTAATCCAATTGCATGCAGTGCTGCAATAGCAAATCTTGAAATTTTCAAAAAAGAAAACACTTTGGACAAAGTTAAAAAATTAGTTCCAATGTTTCATGCAAAACTTGATGAATTCAATTCATTAAAATATGCTGGTGATATTAGAAAAATTGGTATGATCGGTGCGATTGAATTAGTAAAGGATAAAAAAACTAAAGAACTATTTGCTAAAGAAAAAAAAATTGGATTAGAAATATACAAAAAAGGATTAAAAGAAGGATTGTTATTAAGGCCATTAGGAAACATTATTTATTTTTACTTCCCTTTGTGCATAAAAGAAAAAGAAATAAATACCATTTTGAATAAAACTTATAAAATTATTATGGGGATAAAAGAATAATAATTTTTAACCATTTATTCAAATGTTCCTTCATTTAATCGTTTATATACTTTTTTCAATAAATAATCTTTTACCACATAAGCAAATTCTTTATCATCCATAATTTTATTAAAAATATCTTTATTTTGATCCATGCGTTCGATTAATTTGGTAATAAAAACATCATTAAAACCATATTTAAAATTATCAATTGTATTATTTTTTGCCTGTATTCCGAGTTTCTCATAATGTATTTGCAAAATCTTCCTGGTATTCTTCTTTATCTATCGCTTTAAACCTTTCTATCGCCACATCAATATAAGCATTAAGCTGTGCATGTTCGCGTTTATTAAGAAGCTCTTTGTTTTTGAAAAACACTGCACAAAAAGCATTAATATCCATGTCTTACAACATCAAGCTGATGATAACGAGGGAAAATTATCATTTCTTTTTTTACTTTTTTATTTTCAAAGATAAGCTCTTTAACTTCAAGATGTAAAAATCGAGCTAAAATATCCATCCAGCTATCTTTAATTAATATTTCTTCCCATAAGTAAGCTGTTTTGTAACCATTAGCATTTGGTGGATTGCCCGAACCACTATTATTCCCCTTATTAAAAGGAAGATACCTTGTTTTTGAACCTTGAATACGTGTAGTCATATAGACTTCATCAGTATCAACGGCAAAATGAACAAGTGCACGTTTTTTGAATTGAAACAAAAGCTCACGCTCATCACGATCGTAATTATATTGCATTCTAGCATTATCTACATTTTGACTTGTAAATTGATTTTTTAGCTCAATGGTTGCCACAGGCAATCCATTGACGCTTAAAAGCATATCAATCGAACTTTCATCCTTTACGCTATAGTGAACCTGACGGGTGACAGTTAAAATATTTTTATCATAGAGTTTTTGTGTTTCAGGATTAAGACGGCTTACCGGTTTAAAATAAGCTAATTTAAATTTTTTACCATAATCAGTAATCCCATTTCGCAAAACATCGAGCATCCCGCGGTTTTCTAATTCTTGATTAAGACGGTAGAGGAATTTCTTTTCTACTTCATTCCCATGGATTAAAGAGAGCTTATCCCATTCTTCTTTTTGCGTTTCTTGAATAAATTTTAATAAAATTGAAATATCTAGCGCAAATTCATGGTTGAAATTTGCAGGATTACCTTTAATGTAACCGCCATGTTCGATAAGGCTTTGTTCGATTGCGTCTTCGAAAGATTTTTCGTTTGTTATGTTCATGAATTATTCCAAAAGATTACTGTTTTCGGTGTTTAGTAATTAAAATATTAAAAATATGATCCATTATTTCTTCAAGAGAAACATCTTTAGAAGGGAATACTCCATCTTTTGTATGCAAATGATGAGGGAAAGTTTCAACATCTTTCCAATGCTCTGCGTTATCCCAACGAGTTATTAAATTATCATTTTTATCCTGCCAGTGGAATGAATATTTACGCTCTGATACAAATTGATAATCCCTTATCATAAGATAAGAACCATTAATAAAAGAAATTTTAGCTTTAAAACGATAAGATGTTGGTTCGCTATCCCAGAAGATAATTTCATGTTTAATTATGATAGATTTATATTTTTTTAATATTTCTTCCATTTTTTCGGACCTCTATCGCTTTTTTATGCCAATAATTTACATTTTTAACTGCGAATTCCCAATCCATCAAATCATCTTCCCATTCGAAATTTTCTGCATTTTTCATTTTATTAATCTTTTGTTTAAATTTTTCAAAAGTGCTATTATATTTTTTCTCAAAATACATTTTTTCAGCTTCATATTTATGAATTTTACTATGAACAATATTTAAGGCATAGTTTTCTAAAAGCCCTATAGGTGAGATTTCCATTTCTCGATAAAGATTTCTTAACATATCAGGAACCTTAAAATCTTCTTTAAAAGTTGTATGCATTTTTACCTCCAATCATTTATTATAATAATGATGTTAAATATAAGCAAAATTTATCATAATTCAGTAAATTAATAAAGGAAAAATAATTTTATTGGTTATGTTCATGATTATTTTACCTCTTTAATGCTTT
Source organism: uncultured bacterium (assembly GCA_964457585.1). Lineage (GTDB taxonomy): Bacteria > JACRDZ01 > JACRDZ01 > JACRDZ01 > JACRDZ01 > CAYWFU01. The sequence continues at coordinate 32,424 of CAYWFU010000027.1, forward strand.
TTTCCATTTTTTCTTTATTTTTGAAATATTCTTTTGCTCTTTCAACAACCTTAACTAAAAGTTCTTTGTCCTCATTAGCCATATTATTTACTTTAAGATGAGATTTCAAAAATGAGCTATTATATTTGCTATATAACTGCCCAATAGCAACATTAAAAAAAGTTGGAGTTGCAAGCTCAATATTATTAAAATCAATTATTACATTAGCACCATTTTTAAATGCTTTTACAATCCTATTAAATAATATCTCCCCATCTTCTGATGAAACAGCCGCTGTGCTTCCTATTTGTTCAAATATATTTATGGTTATTTCTGTCATATTTTTATATCCTGATATTTAACATAAATCTATAAATTAACAAAAGAGGGGGATTAAAATATCTCCAATCAAATAACAGTCAAATAAGAAAACCCTTATGTTATCTGCATTTTTTATTGATTAATACTTTCTAATCAAATAACAATCAAATAAGAATTATGCCCAAAATGGTACATATTTTGTATATTTTCGAGATTCTGTCTCGGGTTCTTGAAATTTAATAAGTTTTTTTTCTAATGTATCTTTTATTATCCTTGATATCATTGCGCTATTTTCTTTTTTAATACCAAATCTCTCGCGAAGAGTAGTAATATTAAATGTCTTTGCAGGATTTTGAATTATTAAAAAATCTTTAATCAATTTTTCAATAATTCCGTGTTTATTATCAGGTAGCGGCATTTTCATAAGATAAAAATATTCAGGATAATCTAAAAGAGTAAGCACATCATCCGATGTTATATCTTCTTGAGCAATAATATTTTCAAAAGGAGTTGCATCAAATATACGCCATAACTCTCGTTCTTTCTCTGGAAAGTCTTTTAAATGTTTCTTATAAGAACCAATCCGAATATATTCCATATTTTTAAAACTCATTGGATGACGGAAAGCTCTTTCTATTTCTAATATAACAGCCTTACCCTTTACGGTTTCAATCGAATAGAATGAAAAATTGCCTTTAGGTGCTAAAAGACGTAACAGCCAATTTTCAAGCTCTTCATTACCAACTTTATATAATGCTGGATTAAAAGTAGTCCCAATTATTTCGTGAGAATCATTATCAATACCCCATACAAGATAACCATTCTGCTTCCCGGAAAGAGCTGTGGAATTTGCAATTGCAGAAATATACGTACCGATCTCTTCTGTATCTACATAATTATGTTTAAATTCAATCCATTCGGTTTCTTTTGGTAAAGTTCGTAGTTCATCAAGAAGTCGTAATAAATATTCTTGTGTATATTTCATTTTTCACCTCTTACATCAATTTTTCCGGTCACAACTTCGGAAATTAAAGTAGTGCGATATTCTTTTAATAGATCTATTTCTTTGATTAATATATTTATTGCATTTTTTGTTTTAGTAACAATCGCATCAAGATATTTAACAATTTCTTTCTGTTCATTTTCATTTTTGGGATACCAAATAACTATATTTGCTAAATCAAAAGAGTTAATTGCTGGATAGCTAACACCAACTGATAAAGCACAAACTCTATCAATAAACTTTTCGCTTCTTAATACATAATAGAAAAATTTCGTAATAAAATTTTCATGAGGGCTTACAACAGCAAAACCTGTAGAAACAATTATATCATGGATGTCATCTCCTAAATAAGAAATTGCCTTTAAATAAGTCCGCACTGTTGAGACAATGGTATCACCCTTTTTTACAATACGTCGAGCACGAGAAGGAGCATTTATAAAACTAATTTTCTCTCCAATATTTAAACCTTCTTCCAAGTCAACATTACCAATATCTATATAATTAAATTCGTAATCATCTTCTGTTGTCTCAGACAATGCTATGCTATTAATATTCGCCACATATTTTAATTTCTTTACTTTCCAATGCTTCGGCACTTTCCCCAACCATTCAATTCCAGAATTTTTCATTTCAACTTCCTCTTTTCCCCCCTCTTTTTTTAAAGAGGGGGCAAGGCAGGGCAAACGCACTAAAAATCTTTATATAGCAATGAAATAAGGATATAAATCAA
>CAYWFU010000028.1:0-31775 GCA_964457585.1 uncultured bacterium
GATTTAAATCATTATATTGATTTTTGGTTTTATCTTTTCCTTAACCTAGCCCTTAACCTTAACCTGATTTATCATAGGAGGATATAAAATGAATAATAATCCGATATTAGCAATTATTAATGCCCAGTGTTTTTACAAAAAAACTCAAAAACAGCTTAATGAAATTACTCAATCTTTAAAAAACAGAAAAGCGGAAATAATATTGACTCGTTATAAAGGTCATGCCACTAAGGTGGCATATGAAAATAAAGATACATTCAAAAATATCATAATTGTTGGAGGCGATGGTTCTGTTCAGGAAGTAATAAATGGCATGAATTTAAATGAACAGAGACTCGGAATTTTTCCTGTTGGATACGCAAACAATTTTGCAACTGAACTTGGTTTTAATTCATGGAGAGATTCTCTGAACTTTATTTATCAAAACCAACCCAGCAAAATTGACTTAATTAAAATAACTTTTACTGATTCGGAAGGCAAAAAAAATGAAAAAAAAATTGCATCTTTTTGTTCAATAGGTTTTTTCAATTATCCGCATATTAAATTTCAGCCTGCTGTAAATATATACGATAAAGTCGAAATAAAAAAAGATATAGAATTAATTAAAAAACCATTTAAAGTTAAAGGCAGGATAGATAACGGAGAATGGAATGAAGTAAAATTAAGTGATATTGTGGTTGGCAATACGCGTTATATTCAGCGTAAATCAATTTTCAAAAATGCAAACCTTCAGGATAATTTCTTCCATTGCGTTTTTGGTAATATTACCTCATTAAAAAGATTTATTCATAGTGTCAATTTCATATCAAATACTTACCTCAATTCTGGAACTTTTAAAGACATAAAAAATTTGGATTTAATTTTTGAAAAACCTCAGATAATTGTTCTTGATGGTGAGATATTTAAAGATTGTATCGAAATTAGCTTTGAAATTAATCCTGAAAAATTAATTTGTTATAAAAAATAATTCGAGTATATATTATGAAAAATATACTTTTATCATTTTTACTTCTTATAAATTTGTTTTTAATTCCCTTTCTATTCTCTCAAAGAATTATATATGCTCAGGATTTTTACAATATTACTTCAAGTGATGATATTTATGACCTTTATTATAATGGGAACATCACTGAGGAAGAAAAAAACAATCTGCTTTTTCTTATAGAAAATCCTATCGACTTAAATTATGCATCAATATCTCAACTTCTTCTATTGCCAGAAATGAATTTAGAGCTTGCTGAAAAAATTGAGCAGAGAATAAATTATAAAAGAATAGAAAATATTTATGAATTAATCTCCATTTCTGGAATATCAATAGATCTTATTATCAAATGGCAGCCATTTATTAAAATATCCCCGGCAGGGAAGGATTATCTTTACCAAAAAATTAAAATTCAAAATAGTTTTAATGATTCTTATGAAACTTATATTTCCAATGAGATAATCATGCAAAAACAAAATTATAATTTTGGTCTTTTGAATATATATAATGCTGAAAAATATTACAAATTTAAAAATCCTATTCCAAAATATTTTCTGTTATATGAAAATAGCACTTTAATTAAAAGATTAATTATAGGTACTTATAAAGCCCGGTTCGGCTCTGGATTAACTTTGAGCAATAGCTGGAAAGACGAAAATCAATTTTCTCCTGATATTAGTCTTGAAAACAAATTTTATGGGATAGCATTTACAATAGAACCTATAAAAAAAATTCAAATAACTTATCTCTTTTCTATATCCAATCCGGAAATAGATAATAAATTTCTGGAAAACCTTAATGGTATTAATTTTACTTACAACAAAAATAATAATATCAATTTTGGATTTAGCTGGTATAAAAATGAATTATCTTCAGATATTGACTCAACAAAAATTATTAAAAATGATCTTTTCTCTTCCTACGGCATTTATTTCAATTTTAAGTCCAAACCTCATTCTTTTATGACTGAATTAGCTCAGACTACAAGAGGAGGTAATGCTGTTATTTCTAAAATAGAATCAAATTATCCAAAAACCTCCGGAACTCTTATCTATCGCTATTATGAAAAAGATTTTATTAATCCATACAGCATGAGTTTTTCTGCTCCTGATGATGAACCTGATAATAGTGATGAAAAAGGTATTTATGTTCAAATTATACATAATCCTTATAAAATCATATATTTTGGCGGATATTATGATTTATGGGAACATCCTTCTTCGAAAATTTTTGGAAATAAAAAAAATATTCAATTTAAAAGTTATTTAACTGAATATTTAAGCGGAGAATTCTATCGTACATGGAAATCAGAAAATATTGATAAGCCGGGAGATGTCAATAATAATTTGCAGTTTAATATCTCAGTATTAAAAAAATTTAAAATAATTTTAAATGGACTGGAGTCTAAAAATAATTATACAATTGATCGCGGAGCAAGTATAAAACTGTTTTATATCCAGAATAACAATTCACAATGGGAATACAAAATAAAAAATGAAAATATAGATATAAATAATACTAATCAAATAAATCAAGAACAGGCAATCCAATACAAATTAAGATTTTATGATAAAAAAAATATTATGATAAATTATACTTTTAAAAATTATGATAAAAATAGTGTAAAACATAATTTAAAACTTGAATTAAGACTTTATTGGTAAAAATCTTTTTTATATTTTTTTTATGTTTTTTTCTTGACTTTTTTTATTACTTGGCAATAATAAATAAGATTATTTAAAATGGTAATTATAACAATATTAATAGGAGAATTTATATGTCAAATGAAAGTTTATTGATTTTATCTACTGATGAAGAAAAAAATCAATTCCAGCAGCTTAAAAACAACTCCCCCTTTTTAGCTGAAAAAGAAACGCAGGCTAAAGATTTAATACTATTTTTTCAGTCCTTTATTACGGACACCTATCTTGCTTTTTATTTAGAAAAACCAGAAATGAAAAAAATCGAAGAATTATCTCCAGATCTATGGATGAACTATTACCTGGTGGGATTTTTGCTTGAACATTATCATTATAAAAATATTCATTCATTAACAGAAAAAAATCATCAGAATTCTTTTTGGTTAATAGAAATATTCACAAAAGAATTTGTTAGAATAATTACAGAAAAGAAAAAAATTGCTGAAAAAACAAAAACATTAACAAAATTTTTATCTGATTTAAAAAACCAAGGAATAAATTTTTCTAAAATAATTCAAAAGCCTTCCCCAAATATTACCAAGGAAGAAAAATTAAAAAATAAGCAAATTAGCAGTAATTTATTATTGCTAAAAAGCGAAATGAGAACTTTTATTACTAAAACAATGGCTGAAGTTAATAAAGCCCTGACTAAATTCCAACCGCTTATTTTACTTGGCAAAGGGCACAATATAGTTCCTTTTCAATTAATTCAGATTTCTTATAACGATAGATTGGCTTTAGCTGAAAAAATTATAAACAGAAAAGCAAAAGAAATTATCAGACTTTATTCTCAATTAGATTTAGAAAATAAAATAAAATATAAAGAGACATATGAATCAACATGGGAAGAAAGGGTAGAACAAGATTCTCCGCAAGAAATTTTTTATTTAACAGATATTACTTCTGAAAAAAAGGATAAATATAAAAAATGGCTTTTGCATGAATTGGAAAAATATAATCCTAAAGAAAAATATAACACTTTAACTGTTTATATTAAAGCTGGCCATCCTGAATCAAGAACTGAAGAATTGGAAACTTTTGCTTTAGCTCTTGGGATTATAGAAATTTCAAGACTTGAAAAAAGAAATTTAATTATTATACTTTCAGGCCTTAAATCTGGTGAAAAAACTTTTATTTTCACACCTGATATAATTACAATTAATGAATTTAATAAAAATACTGAATTATCTACTATTGATGGAATAATTATGCTAATAAATGATTTACTAAGCGGAGAAATACCACCCAAACCCAAAATTTCACTTAATCTTAAACTCGATCTTAAGCTTAAACCGAATACTCCTTCAAAAAAAAAATAAGTACTAACTATGTTAAAAAAAATAAAAGAACTTATAATATTAAAAATCAGTTCATCTTTAAAAACTAGCTATAATAATAATGATTTATTATTAGAAATTATGCGTCTTCCAATTATACTTGAAATACCCCCTAACCAGGAATTAGGTGATTTTTCAAGCCCTATCTCAATGCAATTAGCTAAAATTGTAAAAAAATCACCGCGTGAAATCGCAAATACTATTTTAAAAAATTTGCCAAAAGGTGATGATCCTTATATTAAAAATATTGCAATCGCCGGCGCAGGTTATATTAATTTTTATTTGAATAACCTCTGGCTCAAGGAATCATTACTTAATATTTTAGAAAAAAATGAAAATTATGGAAAAAGCACAATCGGTCAGGGGAAAAAAGTGCAGATAGAATTTGTAAGCGCTAATCCTACGGGACCACTGCATATTGGTCATGGTAGAGGTGCTGCTATAGGTGATACCTTAGCTAATATCCTTAAATTATGCGAATATGAAGTGGTAAAAGAATATTATATAAATGATGTCGGTAATCAGATGAAAAATCTTGGGAAATCCACTCAAAGTCATTACTATCAGATTTTGGGTAATCCTATCCCATTTCCTGAGAATACATATCAGGGAGCATATATAAAAGAAATCGCACAATCAATAATAGATAATTATGGGAATAAATATCTTACAACAGAACCATCTGATAGTTTACCTTTTTTCAGTCAATATACAGGAGATTATATTTTAAACGGGATTAAAAAAGATCTGGAAAACTTTGGAGTAAATTTTGATATCTGGTTCAGAGAAAGCTCTCTGCATAACGATGGAACTGTTGATAAAATGCTTAAATTCTTAAAAGAAAAAAATTTTATTTATGAAAAAGATGGCGCTCTCTGGTTAGCATCAACTAAATTTGGTGATGATAAAGACAGAGTTGTAATAAGCAAAGAAGGAAAAACAACTTATCTGGCTTCAGATATTGCATATCACTATAATAAATTTAATCGCGGCTTTTCTCTTATTATCAATATCTGGGGTGCGGATCACCATGGTTATATACCAAGAATTAAGGCAACAGTAGCTGCTTTAGGTTATAATGAAGCCAGTGTTCATGTAATTCTATATCAGCTTGTTAATTTATTAAGAGATGGAAAACCTGTTGCAATGTCAACACGAACAGGTGAATATGTGGAATTGAAAGATGTAATTAACGAAATAGGAAAAGATGTATCACGCTTTTATTTTCTAATGCGCACATCAGACAGTCATCTGGATTTTGATCTGGAATTAGCTAAAAAACAATCAATGGAAAATCCAGTATATTATATACAATATGCATATGCTAGAATTAGCAGTATTTTTAACGAAGCTAATAAAAAAGGAATAAATTTTTCTGACATTTCCAATGCAGATATTTCTCTTTTAAATCAAAGTGAAGAAATAGATATTATAAAAAAACTTACTCATTTTCCGGAAATTATCGAACTTAGCGCTTTAAATTATGAACCTCATAGAATAATTAATTTTCTTCAAGAACTTGCAGGAATCTTTCATCCATACTATAATAAATACAGAATTATAAACGAGGAAAAAAATATTACTTTAAGCAGATTATTATTAATAAAATGCATTTACATTGTTTTCAAGAATGCTTTAAATATTTTAGGAGTAAATACTCCAGAAAGAATGTAAAGGAGAAACAAACATGGTTGTCCCAAATAAAAATCTAGGTGATACAGCAAATAAAAAAGATAATAAAAAAATATGGATTTTCGGTGGGATTGGGATAGTAATATTTATAGTTGGATTGATAATCTTATTTAAATTTGTTTTGTTTCCTTCTGAAAATGATGAAGCAATAAAAGAAAATGATCTAGATAAAATTTTAAGCTCTATAAAAAAAGAAGGGCATGAAGATGAATCTGTATATGGAGGTTTAACTGAAAAGGAAAAAAATTTAAAAAATAATTTTGGGAAAAAAGAAGAAACACATATCGATAAAGAATTAATAGCTAAAAATAAAGAAACTATTGCATCGTCTTCACCTTTACCCGAATCTCCATTACCTTCCAGCTTAAAAACAAATGAACTAAAAAAAGTTGAACCTAAAAAAGAGACAAAAAATGGAATAATAAAACAAAAAATTGAAAAAGATTCAGTAAAAAATGGTACTCCAAAAGAAGAAAAAACTCCAGAAGTCAAAAAACAAAAAGAAACTCCTAAACCTAAAGAAATTATCACAGCCAGTGTCACAGTTAAAGAAGAAAAAAATTCTGAAAACTTTAAATTTACTATTCAGGTTGCTTCGTTTAAAAACTCAGAAAATGCTAAAAAAGACTTAAAAAATCTCACTGATCGAAAATTTAATGCGGAGCTAAAAGAGGTAGATTTAGGTGAAAAAGGAATTTGGTACAGACTGCGTGTTGGAAAATTTAAAACAATGGAAGAAGCAAAATCTGAAATATGGCAATTAAATAGTATAGGGTATAAAAATGCATCGATAGTTAGTTATTAGTGTTTTCTTACATTAATATTTTTTATATTTGACAAAAATATTTAATTGTATTAATATTTTGATGGTTTACCTACCAAAATAAGGAGGAGTGTATGACAACAAAACTGGATCTTATAACTTTAGCTTCAGAGAAGGCGGAAATTTCGAAAGTAAAAGCAGATAAGGCATTAGATGCAATTTTAGAAGGTATTCAAAATAGTTTAAAAAGAGGTAATAAGGTTACATTGGTCGGTTTTGGGACTTTCATGGTAACAAAAAGAGCTGCTAGAGTTGGACGCAATCCTAAAACAGGTGAAACAATAAATATTCCTGCTTCAAAAATACCTAAATTCAAACCTGGGAAAGATCTAAAGAACACGGTCAAAAAAAGTAAATAATTACATATAATTATTGTCAATAAAAAAATGACAATTTCGGCAGATTTTACTGCCATTATAAAGTGGTTCCATTATTCCCTTGCATGTATCACATAAAACGGGATCCAATATTTCCCCGGAAATTAAATCATCACGCAAAGTATAATCTAAATCCTTTTCTGGTTGCAATTCTTTTGCGGAATCTAATATTTGCAAATAATTCTGTAATTCCAGTTTCCCTATTTTACCTGCTGAAAAATCGTTTTGTAATAATATCTCAATCCCTTTATAACTTAAACCACTTCTATTTTTATTTTCTCCCGGACCATGTAAAGAAGTAATATAGCTAAAAATTTTTAAAAAAAAATTTCCATTTCTCTTATTTGAAAAAATTTTTTTCATATTTACAATAAATATAACAAAACATACAATTATTAATAATAAAGCCAAATAACTTTTATCCATCTATGCTCCGTATTATCTTTTTTTCACCTTAACTTTTTTAAATTTTCGCTTCCCTACTTTAATAATATATTCCTCCGAAAAATTAAGAATATGATTAATATTTTCAATTTGAATATCATTGACATATACTGCTTTCTGCTGAATTAAACGCCTTGCTTCTGTAGCGCTATCAATTAAATTTACAGTACGAAGTAATTTTGCCAGATTTATTTCTTCTTCATTCCATTCTATTTCCTCCAGATCCAGATCTGGAATCTCTTTGAATTTAAAAAGTTTCTCAAAATCATGTTCTGCTTCAGCTGCTTTTTCTTCTCCATAGTATTCTGATACAATACTTTTAGCTAATTCTGATTTTGCTTTACGGGGATGAATTTCTCCTGCTTTAATTCCATTAATTAACAGGGATAACTCAGACTGGGAAATATTTGTCAGCAATCTATAATACTCCAGCATCAATTCATCTGAAATTGACATTATTTTTCCAAAAATTTCTGATGGCGGTTCATCTATCCCAATATAATTACCATAACTCTTGCTCATCTTCTGGACACCATCCGTTCCAACCAAAAGCGGCATAGTCATAATAACCTGCATTTCCTGGTTATAACTTTTTTGCAATGCCCTTCCCACTAAAAGATTAAATCTCTGGTCGCTGCCACCGATTTCAACATCGCTTCTTGTAACTACTGAATCATATCCCTGGAACAAAGGATACAAAAATTCAACAATACTGATATCTTTTTGATTTTCAAAACGTTCTTTGAAATCAGCTCGTTCTAATATTCTTGCAACAGTATATCTTGAACTGAGATCTATCATTTCACATAAAGACATATCATTTAGCCAATCACCATTATAATGCAGTTCAATCTTTGAAATATCCAGAATTTTAGATATTTGATTCTGATAATTCTCTGCATTTTTAAGAACTTCATCTTTTGAAAGACGCTTTCTTGTTTCACTTCTACCAGTAGGATCGCCAATCATTGCTGTAAAATCACCAATAATAAATACTATAGTATGTCCTAATAACTGTAAAGATTTAAGTTTTTTAAGTATTACAGTATGCCCAAGATGTATATCGCAAGTTGTAGGATCTGCGCCAAATTTAATTCTTAATGGCACTTTATTTAAGTTACTTTTTTCAAGTTTTGCCTTTAATTCTTCATCAGGTAAAACATCAATTGCATTTTGCTTAAATATTTCAAGTTGTTGCGCTATAGTTAATTCTTTTGGTTTATTATTTAAACCCACAATTTTCTCCTAAATTTTTTTACCACACTTTATGAACAGTCATATTAATATTCTCTACCATTTCATTCTCTTTAACTACAATCGCTGTTGGATTAATATCTCCTCCATCAAAACGGCCATAAAGTTCGCCAATAGCAGGAGGCCCGCCAAATCTATCACGTGCGCAAATATAAAAAGTGCCGCTTTCAGGTAAATAAATTGTATATCTGCCATCAGGTCCTGTTTTATCAGAAACATATTTTGGCCGTTCAGACATCTGTATATAAGTATAAACATGCACTCTTATTCCTGCAATTGGTTTTCCATCACCATCAGTAATAATTCCACTGAGACCGGTATTTGTTTTTTTATTAGCAAGATTTGTTATAATAGAACTATCCATTTTAACATAGCAGGAGATATTGAGATTTGTATCCACACCCTCTTTGATTTCAATTGGTCCATATAAATTACTTTTATAATCACCTTTTGTTAATGCCCCACCCTTTTCACCGTTTTGTCTTTTTCTTGCAACAATATAATATTTACCTGGCGGTAAATTATCTATTCTAAAATCTCCGTCTTGAGATGAAGCTTCTGATATACTAAACCATGGACCATGTATTTTGTTTTCATCTGTATATACATATATATATGTATCAGATAAGGGCATTCCAACCTTACCTTTGATTCCACCTCCTGTACCCAATGAAACTATTTGTGTCTTATTTTGAGAACATCCTGCTATTATCACAATAATTATAAATAAAAAATAAAAAATAATCATTCTTCTTATTGCCATATTTCTTCTCCTTTTTATCTATATAAATTATACGGTTCAACCATATTCCCTTTTGCATCCCGATATTTGTATTTATTTCCTGTAATATTTTCAAGCGCACGAGCTGCCCATTCTCTTACAACAAACTCTTCATCTTCATTCAAAACTTTCTCAAGGATATCTTTAGCATTTTTATTGCCTATTATCCCTAACGAACGCGCTGCATTTATTCTGATATCTTTATTCTTATGATTCAATAATTGTATTAATGGTAAAACAGCTCTATTATCACCAATTTTACCTATTGCCCATGAAACAGCAAATACCACTTCAATATTTTCATCATTTATAATAGACAGAAGCGGTTCAACAGCTTTTTTATCTGATATATCACCTAAAGCTCTTGCTGCACCGGCTCTTACATTGGGATTGGGATGTTTAATAACTTCAATTAATGGATCAACTGCCTGCTTGCCAAAACTTATTAAAGCACGAATTGAATATCTTCTAACTTCAGTATTTTCATCTTCTAATGATTTGATTAGATAAGGGATTACCCGCGCATCATGAATTTTACTTAAAGACCATGCAGCAATATATTTTCTTTTTATTCCTCCCTGCAATGCTTTAATAAGAGGATCAACGGCTCTTTTGTCAGCAATTATTCCTAATAATGCTGCAGCGGATTCCTGTATTTCAACATCATTCGAATCTAATTCTTTTATTAGTGGATCAACAGCTTCAGTACCTAATGAAACAATCCTATCTATATATTGCTTACGAACATTACTATCTACTTTTTTCATTTCTATTAATATTTCTTTTATCTCACTGGTATTGATTTTACTTTTTTTTGCAAATTTAGCTGTCCCCATACATCCTGAAACTGTTATAAACAGCAACGAAATACCCCATAGCAAACTGCGGGGTATCTTCTCTCTCTGATAGGAATATTTTATTTTTTTAAATTGTGCCAATTCATACCCCACCTTAAAAGGGGAGGTCTTCTTGACACGTCCAGATGAAAAAAATAATATTTTTTTAATTTTCATTCCCTTCTCCTTACGATAATATTATAATATTATTATATTATAATACCTTAATAATTTTATATAAATATATCATGCTACCATAATATTATAATACTATAATATTATCTTTATTTATATTTTAAAACTTTCCCCCATAATTCATTTTTGCCTTCACCGGTTTTACTGGAAAATGGAATTACATCTACTGAATCTGAAAATTCCATTTTTTTTTTGATTTCTTGCAGATGTTTCAATCTTTCATTATACGAAACCTTATCAACCTTGGTAACAACGACCAAATAAGTTATACCAAAATTCTCCAACCATTGTTTCATTAAAAAATCATCTTCATTGGGTGTTCTTCTAATATCTAATATTAAAATAACCAGTTTTAAATTTACACTATTCACTATATAAAATTCAATTAATTCTTTCCAGCCTTTTTTAAGCCAGGAAGAAACGCTGGCAAATCCATAGCCAGGTAAATCAACAAAATAAAACTTATTATCTATAAGAAAAAAATTTATTGTTCTGGTCTTGCCTGGTGTTCTGCTTACATAAGCCATTTTTTTCCTGCTTACAAGAATATTTATTAGAGATGATTTCCCTACATTTGATTTTCCTGCAAAAGCAATTTCAGGTTTATTATCTTTAGGTAATTCATTATTTACAAATACTGTAGCAGTGCATTTGACATCCATATTATATCCTAATAAAAATAATCCTATTTCTTAGTTCCTACATTTTTTGCCTGTTCAAGCGCTATTTCATTTACAGCTGCCAGAGCTTTAACTCCTGATGCACCTTCGATTGCTTTATCAGATGGAAATACTGCTACTTTTGCTCTTAATTCTTTAATTTCTTCTTCCTGTACAAATACTGCGTTTTCTCTTTCAGCTAATTCTTTCTCCTGAACTTCTCTTTCTGTTTTAAGCGCTTTCTTTAAGTTTGCTTTTTCTTCTTCATAAGCATCTTTATCTTTTTTTCTTGCTAATGCTAATCAGTTTCTTTACCTGCATTAAGAGTAACTTTTTCTTTCTCTTTAAATTTTATCAATAACTCATCATAAGCATTGAGAATGTCTTCTTTTTTACTTTTAATATTAAATTTCTGCTCCATAATAATTTTCCCTCCTTTTGCCTATTATTTATACTGCTATTAATCATAAAATTTGTGAGAAAGTCAAGAGATTTTTAAAGCATGGCATTTGCGAAATGCGCATTTTATTGTCATTCCCGAATTCTTTTATCGGGAATCCATTGATTTAATAAAGAAGTTTAACTGGATTTATATTTCCCCCAAAAATGACTTTCTCACTTTATCATTATTCAAAAGATTTTTTGCAGTGTCTTCCAAAAATATTTTCCCGATTTGAAAAACATATCCTCTGTGAGCATATTCTAACGCAGTATATGCGTTTTGCTCAACAAGTAAAATAGCAGTTCCATTGCTATTTATTTCTTTAAGTTTTTCGAACACTAATTCTGTAAAATTTGGAGAAAGTCCCACTGACGGCTCATCCAGTAAAAGCAACTCTGGTTCAAGCATTAATGCGCGTCCGATTGCTAAAACCTGCTGTTCACCGGTAGATAATGAACCGGCCTTTTGTTTTCTTCTCTCTTTAAGAATAGGAAATACTTCAAATACTTTTTTCATTCGTTCATCAACTAATGAATTTTTAACTCCAAAACCCATTAACTCACTAACTAAAATATACGCTCCCATTTCCAAATTTTCTAATACTGTCATTGATGTAAACAATCTTCTGAATTCCGGAACTATTGAAAGCCCTTTATATACCAAGGTATACGTAGGGATGTTTTTAATTGATTCTCCCGAGAACAGTATTTCTCCGCTTTTTATTTCTCCATTACTTGCAGGAAGCAATCCGCATAATGCTTTCAAAGCAGTGGATTTGCCAGCTCCATTTGGTCCGATCATTGCCACTATCTCGCTTTTATTTACATAAAATGCCGCATCATTAAGAGCTTCAATGGTTCCATAATTAACAGTTAAATTATTAACTTCTAATATTTTTTTATTATTATTCATCATTTGCACCATGTTATTGAAAAAAGAGTGATTTATGAAGCTTGATTTATGAATCCTAAATCTTAAATCATTTTTCCTAAATCATTCTTCATTCTTTTCTTCCCCAGATATGCCTCAATGATCTTTTCATCTTTTATTATCTTATCAGGCACGTCTTCAGCAATCTTCTGCCCATAATTTAAAACAATAATCTTTTCTGAAATTCCCATTACTACATTCATATCATGTTCGATAAACAAAACTGTTTTACCCTTACTTTTTAACTCCTGTATTATTTCTAATATTTTTTTACGCATATCAGGGAAAACACCGGCTGTCGGTTCATCTAAAAGCAGGAAATCCGCTTCTGTGGCTAATGCCCGGGCTAATTCTAAAAGCTTTCTCTGCCCATGCGATAAATTTTCTGCCAGATTATCTTTTTTATCTATAAGTCCAACCAGATCAAGATAATTCACCGCCTTCTCAAGATTTTCAGCCTCTTCCTTTTTAACTATTTTATCCTGAAATAGAATAGTAGTTAAATCTTCTCCCCTGCTATATTTTGTCGCTAAAAGCATATTTTCCATCACACTAATTTGTGGGAATAATTTTATGCTTTGAAAAGTCCTGCTCATTCCCATCATGGCTATTAGATGAGAAGCTTTTTTAATAATATTTTCTTCTTTGAAAAAAATTGTCCCATTTGTGGGTTCTAAAAATCCTGTTATAAGATTAAAAAGTGTAGTTTTCCCCGCTCCATTTGGGCCAATCAAACTTGTAACACTGCCCTTTTCTATTGAAAAAGATAAATCCCTGACTGCTGAAAGTCCGTCAAATGTTTTAGTTAAATTCTTAACCTGTAAAATTGTTTGCATTGTTTTAACCCTTGATTTATAAATAATGAATTATGATGCATGAATAATAAATTTTAACTCTTAACTCACAACTCACAACTCATAAGCTTATAAACTCCCCAACTCATAAACTTTTAAATTTGTATTTCCCCATTATTCCCTGGGGCCGTTTAATCATTAATATTACTAATAAAAATCCATAAATCATCTGCCTTAAAGGCGCGGCAACAGAGCCTGGCATACCGACAAATCTTAATATCTCAGGAAGAATAACAAGAATAGCAGCGCCAACAACAGAACCGGGAATACTTCCCATCCCGCCGAAAATAACCATTAATAAAATAGTAATAGACTCCATAGTGGTAAAACTCGATGGATCAATAAAAGTAATATAATGAGCATAAAGACTGCCGGCAATGCCCGCAAAAAACGCTCCAATAATAAAAACCAATAATTTATATTTAGTGGTATCTTTACCCAATGCCTTTGCGGCTGTTTCATCTTCCCGTATTGATTTTAAAACCCTGCCGAACGGAGAGTTAGTGATTCTTTTTAATATAATTAAAGTAATTATAACAAATGTAAAAACCAAAATAAGATAAGTCCATACAGAATCGAGATTAAAACCAAATAAAGAAAATGGGGGTATTCCGGGAAGTCCCATTGGTCCCCTTGTTACCTCCACCCAGTTTTTAGCAATAGAATATACGATAACACCTAGTCCAAAAGTGGCTAATGCCAGATAATCTTCTTTAAGGCGAATAGATGGATAGGCAACTATAGTTCCTAATAAACTTGCCATTACCGCACCGATAATTAATCCAATAAATGGCGAAATCCCAAAATTTAGGGCTAATAAGCTGGAAACATAAGCCCCCACACAGGAAAACGCTGCATGTCCTAAAGACGACAGTCCTGTATAACCAACAATAATATTTAGGCTTAAAGCAAGGATGATGTATATTCCCACGATAATTAAAATATGAATTAAGTATTCCATTGTTTAGTTTCCTGAATTCTAAAAAGTGATTTATGAATATTGATAACTTAGAAATTGATTTATGAATATTGATTTATGATTTTAAAAACCAAAAAACTGATTTGTGAAGCATTAATCCTAAATCTTAAATCCTAAATCATCATTCATAATTCATGATTTATGATTTATGAAGCTTGATTTATGAATATTTAAGTATGAAGCATGAATATTAAATCTTAAATCATATCTCATAAATCATAAATCACTTATCTTGAATCATAAATCTTAATTCATACATCCTAAATCATCATTCATAATTCATCATTCATGATTCATGATTTTAATGAATAATGAAAGTTTTCGATTTTGTAATCAAACCTTGTAAAAGTTTATGAGATAAATTTGCTTGCTGAACTAATTCCTGATAATCTTTGCTTTCTAAATATTCCACATCTTTAGCAATTATAATCTGATTCTTAAGTTCTGAAATAGATCCCTGTGCTAAATAATAAAATTGCACTTTTTCTTTATATCCTTGCCTGCCAAATCCTTCAGCAATATTAGAAGTTATAGATACTGATGCTCTTCTCATTTGACTTGTTAAACCGAACATTTCCTCCTTAGGAAAAATTTTAGTTATTTTATAAACCATTAAAACAAGTTTATGCGATTCTTTCCAAGCATTCAAATCTTGAAAATCTCTTATTTTTTCATTCACAATTTTTTCCCCTGATGCATGAATACTGAATTATGAATTATGATTTATGAATTATGAATGTTGAATCCTAAATCTTAAATCATCATTCATGAATCGTAATTTATGAAGTATGATTTATGAATGTTGAATCTTAAAACTTTAAAGCTGATTTATGAATCTTGATTTATGATCTTAAATCCTAAATCATAATTCATAAATCTTAATTCATACATCATATCTCATAAATCAGTTTTTTTATCCCCAATAATTCCATTCGGTCGAAATAGTAAAAAAATGATGAGTATCACAAACGAAATTGCGTCTTTCCACCCCGCCTGTATTTTCCATATCCCTAAATTTTCTGCAATCCCTAAAAAAAAACCTCCTAATACCGCTCCCGGAATATTGCCGATCCCGCCAATAATTGAAGCTATAATTCCCTTTAAAATAGCATTAAAACCCATTGTAGGCTCTAAATTAGTCTCTAAAGAAATTAAAATTCCAGCCACACCTGCTAAAGCTGAACCTATACCAAAGGCAATCATTATGATTTTTTCAGGATTAATTCCAACAACACTTGCAGCTACAGGATCATCAGAAACCGCTCTCATTGTTTTGCCTAATTTTGTTCTCTTAAAAAAACCCCATAAACTCATTGAACTCAATAAACTCACAACTAAGATTATTATTTGTATATCCGTAATTACCGCTCCAAGAAAATGATGCCCTTCCACAATTGGCCCTGTTTTTAAAGTAAGAATCTGGGCTCCATAAATAAGCTGGATAAAATTTTGAAGAAAAATAAAAACTCCAAAAGAAGCAAGAAGCAAAACCAGATTTGGGGCTTTTTTAAGACGAAGAGGACGATAAACTATTTTATCAATAAAAATTCCTAAAATTGCGCAGAGGAGTATAGATAAAAAAAAGATAGAAACCAAAAAAAAGTTGATGAGTTAATGAGTTGGGAAGTTGATGAGTTGGGAAATTGAGAAGTTGTTGAGTTGGGGAGTTTATGAGTTAATGAGTTTAGAAAGGTGTAAGCAAAATATGCCCCGGCGGTATAGACTATGCCATGGGCAAGGTGAAAAAATTTCACTGTGCGGTAGATGATAGTAAACCCTAATGCAGTAAGTCCATAAATACTGCCTGCAATAATACCGTTAAGAAGAAGTTGGTTAAACATTTATTCTTCATCCTCACGAATCTTTTTTTCAAGATATGTTTTTACCTTAAATAGAAACTCTTTGTATAAAGGTTCTGTTTCGGATATAAATTTTTTAATAGATGCCCAGCGAATGTCAAGGTATTCATGAGAAATGATGTTTCTGAACTTTACCCAATAGGAAAGAGACTCTGTTGAATCAATCTTCAGTTCTTTAACAACCGAAATCAATAATACAATTTCTTTATAGCTGTCAGGCAGATTTATATTTTCGAGTGTAAGAACAACCTTGGATATGTCTATTGATGAATTTATTATATTTTCGACCCACCGCTCCACATTCCGTCTTTTATCTCTATCCTCACGATATTCGGCTTGTTCAAGTTGCATAAATTTTGAATAATCACGGAGCTCAACTTCCAGAAAATCAATGTGTTTCAGCAATCTCTGCTTTAGTTCTTCTTTCAAATTTCATCCTTTCAAGAAAATTTTGAAATGCCATTTCCCTATAATCCTCAGCCTCTTCAGTTACAACCTCCATGAAATCAAGATACAATCCCCAATCGTTTATTGCAAGAGAAATACCTCGTATAGCGCTTGCAGCAACACTTGATGAAACTCTGTTTAAAACAAGAAGCTCAATCTCGTTTTTCAAGATTTTCTCTACATCAGAATATATTTTATCCTCATCCTTATAAAATATTTCCTCTTCAAATTCTATCGGATGTCTCTTTTCAGGATAAAAATATACAGCCATATCGATATCAGATAATTTAGTTGCTCTTCCATTTGCCTGCGATCCGAACAAAAAGGCGAAGGCAATGGCATTGTGGTTTTTAAAGTAATTTTTTAATGCTTCTATATCTGAATTAGTGATCATGAAGTTTCCCTACATTGTTGATGTTAGAATTTTTTCATATAAGGTATTTTTCTATATTAAGTGACCCATGAAATACACCTAAAATATCTATTTGATTTTTATTTTTAATTAAATATGCAATTCTATAATGACCATATAACAAAATACGAATTTCTCCTTCTTTTTCAGACCTATATTTATAACCGATTTCAGAAAAATTTTTTAATACTTGTACTTTTTTATAAATTCCAGATATAACTTCCAAAGCAACATTTGAATTATCGTTAGCTATATAATCATAAATGTCTTTAAGCCATTTTTCTGCTTCATCTGTCCATTTTATTTCTGCCATGTTCGGATACGGTGCTCCATTTCTTCATTTGATATTGTTCGGCCTGCTCGTGAATCTTCTAAACCATTGTCAATCATTCTTGCGAATGCTAACTCACGAAGAATTTCATCATATGTGCTGTCTTCAGGTTGTTCTTGAATAATTTTAGACATCTTTTCTTTTACTATTGCCATGTTTTTATCTCCTGTTAAAAATTACAATGTCATTACTAAAATATTTTATTAACTATTCAAAGGCAAGAACAAATTCCGTTCTTTTTTTTAGCTTATCATTGTTGTTCTATTTTATCAAACAACTTAACATTATAAGGGCGTCCCCTTATTTTCTTATCTATTTTTTTCATTTTTTTTGCATACAACAAAACACCGATAGTACCTGTCACATTAAGTTTATATAACTTCGTTATATTTCTAGCTTTTTCTTCATCAATAATCGTAAGGTCAGCTCCTATCTTACGTGATAAAGCAATTACCTCTGATTCCCCTTCATCAAGTGTTAACTCCAGAGCTGATTTCACGTCAATATCTATACTATTGTTTGAAATCCTGTGTCTGCTCCATGTGGAGATCCTGCAGCCCGGTTTATATTATAAATATCTTCCTCAAGTTCTTCAGGGGCATAATTGTAAACGGAAGTTTTTTGGCTGGACAGTAATTTTATAAAATCTAATTTGTCCATTCCAGCAAGTTTTAAGGCTTTACCCAAAGAGAGTTTTCCGTTTTCAAAAATTTTATAGCAGCAAAAATTTTTATATCTTTTATTATTTCAACCGGTTTCTCATTTAATGCAAAAAATATATCTTGCGAAATAGAAAATTCGAGTTTTTTAACCGGCATATTTTTCCCCTCCTTAAATTAAGCCAAAATTTAGAATTTAAATATAGTTTTTACTCTATTTCATTCTGGTCAGATTTTAATAATTTCATATATTTTCAATAATTTTGTATCGTTAAAATAATATCTTTAAATATTTATCTTTATGTAATTTTACTATTTTAGTGAAAATAGTCAAGAAAAATTAAAGGCTACAATAATTTCGCAAGTTTACAATAATTAAATAGGGGAATGAGAAGAATCCGTCTCTGTTTTCTAATTCGTTCATAAATTATTTTACACCAATCTTCCAAACGCCTTTTTCAAGAAAAGCTTCTATAGTTTGGCGATTCGCTTTATTTATCAAATTAGAGTGTGATACTTTATACTTTTTCGCATATTCAGCAAGCGTCATGATATATGCACCTTCCAGATACGCAAGCCTCTTGTGATAACTATTCGTAAGCGCCTTGCCAACTATTTCTTCCATGATTTTTGTATTGCCTTTTTCGCCAAACTCCTTAAACGCTTCGTAATACATTTTTCTATCAATGAATTTAATATTTACCGGTACAAAACCTTCCCGTATAAGCAAATAATTATTTATTACTCTTCCGATACGGCCGTTACCGTCAACAAACGGGTGAGTGTGTTCAAAAGTAAGATGCAGCAGCGCTACACGTTTTATAATATTTTCATGGTTCCTGGCGTTATACCTTGCAAGCATTTTTTCCAATCTTCCCACTACTTCTTTTGGGTCTGGCGCTATATGGTTTGCAACCCTGACCCATTCGCCATCCTTGCGAAATCTTCCGGCAATATCATCCCGGATATTCGCTATAAGCATTTTGTGAAGCGACAGAATGACCTCAAGAGTGAGCTCCTGTTCTTTGGCTTTTGTATCGATATAAGAAACTACCCGCGCGAGGTTTTTTGCTTCAAATATTTCTCTTTCAGTTATATATCTATCTAAGTTTATTTGCAAAAGGATTTTCTCTGTTTCTTCAAGAGTAAGAGTGCTGTTCTCTATGGCGTTAGAGTTATATACCTGCTCGGCAACTTCTGCTTCACTCAATAATTTTATAAGCGATTGTTTGCCTAGAGATGCAGTATAATACCGTTCTCTCAAGAGATTGATTGTATTAAAGACATGTAATATTTTTGCCATAGTTATAGTATATACTTTTTTACTCTTTTGTCAACATAATCGTGAAATATTGCAATAAATCATCAAAATTCACGGTTATGAGCTATTTCGTTGAGGCTGTCGGAAAACTAAAATGATAAAAAAAGTAAAATAAAACGGCTTCCAAATTTGGCTTATAAACGACGATCTCGGGTCGAGACATCATTTATAGTTGCTAACTTACCCAATCTAATGTAAGATTCTGCGAGAAGACCGCAGCATTTCCAATCCAAAATTTGGTAATCAGATTCAGTTATATATTTCTGTGTAGTCACTCTTGCGATTAGTATATCTTGATCTCCGGGATCATAAATAATAACAGCAGACCTTTTCGACGTTTTTAAAATCAGTATGAGGAAGTTCAACAAGAATAATTTGTCTAAACTTATAATCTGTCATAAATTTCGTCCCCTTCTGAATAACCTTTTAAAAACTGAGACATAGCGAATTTATTCCATTCACTGTCTTCATCTTCAAAAAAAAGCATAACTCTCACTTTTAAATCTGGCTGCAACATTTCTTTTATTTTGTTATGTTCTATCAATCTGCGATTAATTATATCTATAAGACTTTCTTGTTGATATTCAGGTAATGATTCAATTATATCCAAAGCATCCTGAAATGTAACAATTCGTTGGCTACCCATTTTATTGCCCCCCTTATTAAGATTATATATCAAAAAAAATACGGTCAAGATAAAAGGTATCATTTTCTTCTTTTACAACAACCCGCAGTTTAATATTAACCCTGAATTCATACTTGTTATAGTTTATCTTTTTAAATCGAAATTCAAATGGAGCTTTTCCTGAAATAGGGAATGTATTAAACGCCTCAAGGCTTTCTGCGATTTGGATTTTATCATGCGGGTTCATTTTTAATTGAACGGTCAAAAAGAAATGAAGAACCTCGCAGCAAGCTGCGAGGTATCTTCTGTCTCTGATAGGAATTATTTATTATTTATATTTGTGCCAATTCAACCCTGCAGTAAACTGCAGGGTATTCTTGGCACTTCCAGATAAAACTGAAATTTTCCATATAATCAATCATAAGCTATTTTTCTTGATTTTATGGACAAAATATCAACCACTTTTTTTTCTTCATCAATTATATAAAATACTCTGAAATTTCCGATTCTATATCTCCATGTATACAGAATCATTTAACCTTAAAGTAACTGTCTTTGGCATATTGCACCTCAAATATTATTAATTCTTTTATATTTTATTATATTCATTTTTTAAAATTTACTGATTGCTCGTTCTCTGCTTTGTTTGATAATCCAAATTTTTCATGCAAAATTCGAACAGCATCATGAGCACGTGATTCCTCAAGTATGCAGGATATTTTAATTTCTGATGTGCTGATCATATCAATATTGATATTTTCCTGAGCTAAAGTTTCGAACATTGTTGCAGCAACTCCCGAATGACTTCTCATTCCAACTCCGACAATAGAGACTTTAGCAATATGTTCATCAGATAAAATTTGACGCGCTCCGACTTCATCAGCGGCTTTTTTTAAAATATCGATTGCTTTCTTTAGTTCACTTTTGCTGACTGTAAAAGAAATATTATTTTTTCCCTGCTCCCCTGCGCTTTGAACAATCATATCAACACTTATATTCATTTTTGCAAATAGAGTAAAAACTTTAGCGGCAACTCCTGGTTTATCTGGAACTCCCATAATTGATAATTTGGATTCATTCATCTCGCATGTTACACCCCTGACAACTACTTTTTCCATACTGGGAACCTCCCTTGTTATAAGTGTCCCTTTCTTATTAATATTAAAACTTGAACGGACATAAACATCAACATCATATTTTTTTGCAAATTCAATTGAACGAGAATGCATGACTTTGGCTCCAAGACTTGCCATTTCGAGCATTTCATCATATGAAATTATATCAATTTTTTGCGCTTCTTTTACAATTCGGGGATCAGTGGTATATACCCCGTCTACATCTGTATAGATTTCGCATAAGTTTGCTTTTAATACTGCGGCTAATGCCACAGCAGTAGTATCAGAGCCGCCTCTTCCCAGAGTTGTAATTTCATTATATTCATTTACACCCTGAAAACCTGCAACTATTACTATATTCCCTTTATCCAATGCATCTTTTACTTTTTGTTCATTTATACTTATAATTTTTGCTTTAGTATGTATAGTATCTGTGATTATCCCAACCTGAGGACCTGTAAAAGAAATCGCTCTTTCTCCTATTTCATGAATAGCCATAGCAAGAAGAGCAATAGATATCTGCTCTCCGGTTGAAAGAAGCATATCAATTTCTCTGTCACTTGGATTTTCAGTAATTTTTTTTGCCATTTCCAAGAGATCATCGGTCATATCTCCCGGAGCTGATACTACTACAACAAGATCATTCCCTTTTCTTTTTGTATTAACAACATGCTGAGCTACTTTTTTCACTCTTTCAGAATCAGCAACTGAAGAACCACCATATTTCTGAACTATAAGAGACATATTTTTCTCCAAAAAATAAATTAGGCTCGATAAATCGAGCAACTACATTACAATATATTGTAGTTGCCCAATTCATTGGGCTTTTTCAATTTCCTGTACATTAAATTAGGTCGCCTTCGGCGACAACACTTGATTCTCTTAAACAAATCTGGAGATATGAAATTATTAAACTCTTAAGATGTGAATTCAAAAATGGCAAACTCAAACTCCCTCCTCATCTCAATCATATTAAATCGTACGAATCTTTCTGTTCATGGACTTCTCAGTTCTACAACAAGACATGGGTTGTTCATCTAAAAGAGCAATCCGACAATATGAAAGCTAATGTCGATTATCTCGCTAAATATCTTAAACGCCCTCCTATCGGTGAAACCAGAATTAAATCCTATGATGGCAAATTCGTTTCTTTCGAGTATCTTGATCATTATAACAACACTAAAGAAATTATGACCTTACCTGTTTTGGAATTTATTTCTCGTCTTATTTCTCACATCCCTGATAAATATTTTAAAAATATTAGATATTACGGTTTTCTCGCTAACAGAGTAAAAGGAGATTGCTCATGGATATTTTACGCCTATTAGGACTTAAAAAGAAACAGCCTGTTCTTGTCAGATGTACTTATTGTTACTATGATTTTTACCTCTCACCAAGAGAGGTGCGTCTTCTTGAGTCTCAAAATGCCAATGATCCTGTTTGTCCAGTTAAAGAAGAGTGCCATTTTTGTCATATTGGATTTATGATACCTGTAAAATATACTGACAAATCAGGAAAATTCTATCTATATCATGAAATTAAACCAAAAATTAAAAATCTTGACCCTAATACAGTCATGGAACGTATCATGGACGACGATGATGCCGAAATTACTATGTTTTTCCACCCTTCTGACTAAACTTTCAATTTCCTGTACTTTAAATTAAGCCTGATTAATCAGGCAACTACAATACAATATATTGCAGTTGAAATTCCAATGGTACGCCTTGAATACAAACCAAAATACTGCGTTATATATATAAGTTATTTTGTCATAGTCCTTAAGTTTTCTTATTTAATCAATTATAATCCTAAATGTCAAGAAAAATCAGGTGTAAAAAATAATTAGATATATTTAATTATTCTTTTTAATAAATCATATACTTATTTAATCATTTTTTTATCTTTATATTTTTTTTCATTTATTAATTTTCCATTTTTATATAACCGTTCAAATTCTAATAGATATTAAATTGTTGATAATTATGTATATTTAGGGTTATAATATTAATATTAAAAACAGGAGAACTTTATGAAAAACATTCATATTTATACAGTCATTCCAAAATTACCTAAAAAGATAAGAAGACTTAATGAACTTATTTTTAATCTTTACTGGACATGGGATCCTGAAGCTTTAGACTTGCTTAACAGAATTGATCATGAATTATGGGAACAGGTAAATCATAATCCAATGCTTTTTTTTGGAAGAATAGGGCAGGAAAAATTAGAAAAATTGTCGGAGGATGAAGGATTTGTATCTCAACTTGAAAAAGTTCTTACTAATTTTAATTATTATTTACGGCAAAAAACATGGTTTAGCGATTTGCATGGGGAGCAATATAAAAATTTAACCATTGCATATTTTTCTGCTGAATTTGGACTTACAGAATCACTGCCTATTTATTCCGGCGGATTGGGAATTCTAGCTGGAGATCATCTTAAATCAGCAAGTGATCTCGGTATCCCTCTTGTAGGAGTCGGGCTTTTATACCAGCAGGGTTATTTCAGACAGTACCTGAATATTGATGGCTGGCAGCAGGAAAGTTATCCAAAAAATGATTTTTATAATATGTGCATCCAACTGGTAAAAACATCTGAACATCACCCATTAATGATTGCAGTGGACTTTCCCGGCAGAAAGGTAATAGCTAAAATATGGAAAGTTCAAATTGGCAGAAATCCTTTATATTTATTGGATACAAATGTACAGGAAAACTCGCCGGAAGATAGAAAAATAACAGATCAATTATACGGCGGAGATATTGAAATGCGTATTAAACAGGAAATACTGCTTGGGATTGGCGGAATAAAATGCCTTTCTGCTCTTTTCATCAAACCTACAATATTTCATTTGAATGAAGGGCATTCTGCTTTTCTATCATTAGAACGGATACGATGTTTTATTGAAGAAAATAACTTAAGTTTTGATGAATCTTATAAGGCTTGCAAAGCAAGCAATATTTTCACAACACATACTTCAGTTCCTGCAGGAATTGATATTTTCCATCCTTCTCTTATTGATAAATATTTTACTGATTTTTATCAAAAATTAAAAATAGACAGAAAAACTTTTTTGTCTCTGGGCAGAATAAACGGAGATGATCATGAACCTTTTAATATGGCTATATTGGCAATTAAAACAAGTGTATTTAGAAATGGTGTAAGTAAACTTCATGGAATGGTTTCAAGAAAATTATGGAAAACTTTATGGCCAGAACTTCTTGAAGAAGAGATACCAATAAAATCCATAACCAATGGTATTCATGTTCGTTCATGGATTTCACATGAGATGGAAAGCCTTTTGACAAGATATTTAGGCCCGTCATGGATTAAAAATCCGGCAGATCAAAGCATCTGGAGCAACATTTCAAAAATTCCTGCACCTGAGTTATGGAATGTCCATGAAAGACGCCGTGAAATTTTAGTGGTATATGTCAGAGAAAAATTAAAACAACAGATGAAAAATAGAGGCGGATCGCCAGCAGAAATTCTTCAGGCAGAGCTTGTTTTAAATCCTGAAGCATTAACAATTGGATTTGCACGAAGATTTGCTACGTATAAACGTGCAGCACTTATCTTTCGAGATCCTGAACGTCTGGAAAAGATACTTAACAATAAAGATCGTCCTGTTCAGATAATTTTTGCTGGCAAAGCTCATCCTAAAGATAATGATGGAAAAGAATTAATAAAAAAAATTATCCATTTCTGCCGTCAGGAAAAATTCAGACAAAAAATTGCTTATATTGAAGATTACGATATTGCTATTTCAAGAAGATTGGTGCAGGGGGTCGATATCTGGCTTAATACTCCGCGAAGATTACTGGAAGCCAGCGGCACCAGCGGTATGAAAGTAAATTTTAATGGAGGTTTAAATTTAAGTACTTTAGACGGCTGGTGGTATGAAGGTTACAATCAGGACACAGGCTGGGCAATAGGCAAAGGGGAGGAATATCTTGATCCGGAATCTCAAGATATTATTGAATCAAATGCTATATATAATTTATTGGAAAAAGAAATTATCCCTATTTTTTATGACAGAAGAGATGACCAAATTCCATACAACTGGATAGCATTAATGAAAAATGCCATGAAAAATTTAAATCCAGTATTTAATACCAACAG
Source organism: uncultured bacterium (assembly GCA_964457585.1). Lineage (GTDB taxonomy): Bacteria > JACRDZ01 > JACRDZ01 > JACRDZ01 > JACRDZ01 > CAYWFU01. The sequence continues at coordinate 25,180 of CAYWFU010000028.1, forward strand.
AATGGTATGCGAATATCTGGAAAATTTTTATTTACCTGCGGCAAAAAGATATCAAGAAATAATTAGTAATAATATGAAAGGGATAAAAGAATTAACAGCATGGAAACAATTAATCAGAGAAAACTGGGCTGGAATTAATTTTGAAAAAGTTGAAGCTGAAACCCGCACTCCACTGACTTATCAATCCAGACTGGAAGTTACAGTAACTGTAAATTTAAAAAAACTTTCATCAAAAGATATTAAAACTCAAATTTATTATGGATTACTGGACACAGAAGGAAAAATAATAAACGGCAAAATAATTGATATGAATCTAATTGAAGAAAAAGACGGACGTTTAATTTACAAAGGCTGGATTCCCTGTGACTATAGCGGACAGAATGGTTATGCTGTTAGAATTATTCCTTATCATGAAAATATGATAAATCCGCTGGATATGGGATTGATTATGTGGGCTTAGGACCTGCAGATAATTGAAAGAAAGTCTACTTCATCTTCATTCTTGGATTTAAAAGCCCAGATTGTCCGTTTATTTGCAGGTTCATCCAGTTCAATTACCAAGGAATCCGTTTTCAATTCTTTAATTTCACCTTTAGTACCGGCTGAGATTGGAGTTACTGCCCATCCACATGATGATTGAAGAACGTAATAATTGACAAAATCCTTAGTGAAAATTATTTTATTACCCAGTTTAAAATCCGTTATTTTATACATAAAAATATATATATATCATTTACTTTTGTTTGTCAATATTTTTTTAAAGTTTCACCAAGATAAATTTTTCTTACCATATCATTTTTCAAAAGATTAGAAGCTTTATCTTCCAATATAATTGAACCGGTTTCTATGCAATATCCTTTATTGGCAAGCTTAAGCGCAGCATATGCATTTTGTTCAACAAGTAAAATTGTAGTCCCCTGTTTATTAATTTCCCTGATAACATCAAATATCTGCTGAATAATAATTGGTGCTAATCCAAGTGAAGGTTCATCCAGAATAAGCAATTTCGGACGAGCTATTAATGCGCGAGCTATAGCCAGCATTTGCTGTTCTCCACCGCTGAGAGTGCCTCCAAATTGCTTCTGTCTTTCTTTTAAAATCGGAAAAAGTATAAATACTTTTTCTAAATCATTAAAAATCTCTTTTTTATCTTTTCTTAAAAAAGCCCCCATTTCAAGATTTTCTTTCACAGTGAGATATTGAAAAATACGTCTTCCTTCAGGTACTTGAGAAATTCCAAGACTGACAATTTTATGTGCAGGCATATTTGTAATATCTTCATTATCATAAATTATTTTTCCTTTATGAACTTTGTTAATACCGCAAATACTCATTAAAGCTGTTGTTTTTCCTGCTCCATTAGCTCCAATCAGACAAACAATTTCACCATTATTTATTTCCATGGAAACACCTTTTAAAGCTTGTATATTTCCATGATAGGTAAATACATTTTCAAGTTTAAGCATCTAAAAAATCCTCTCCTAACTCTCCTAAATAAGCTTCAATTACTTTAGAATTTTTCTGTATCTCTTCAGGATGTCCTTCTGCAATTTTTTCTCCATAATCAAGAACAATAATCCTGTCAGAAATATTCATAACCATTTTCATGTCGTGTTCAATAAGAATAACAGTAATTCCCGAATTCCGAATCTTTTGTATCAATTGCATCAGCTTTTGTGTTTCTTGAATATTTAATCCCGCTGCAGGTTCATCTAAAAGCAAAAGACGCGGTTCTAAAACCAGTGCTCTTGCTATTTCCAACCGCTTTTGAATTCCATATGGCAGATTACATGTATATTCATTTATATCAATTTTTAATTCCAAAAAATTAATATACTTTAAACTATTATCTATAAATATTTTTTCTTCCTCATCATGAAATTTCAAATTAAAAATTATATCTATAAAATTACTTTTTACATGAATATGCTGTCCAATTAGAATATTGTCTAATACTGTAAGATTTGGGAAAAGTCTTATATTTTGAAATGTGCGGGCAATACTTCTTCTTGCAATATTATCCGTCCGCATATTGGTAATATTGTATTTATTTTTATTATTATAAAAATATATGTTCCCATATGTAGCTCTTGAAATCCCAAAAATACAATTAAAACAAGTGGTTTTTCCTGCACCATTAGGACCGATTATGCTTAATATTTCATTTTCATTAACAATAAAATCTACATTATCCAATGCTTTTAATCCGCCAAATTCTTTGGATAATTTCTTTACTTCTAAAATTATACTCATGTAATGCTCCGAAGTAAGGGTTGTAGAGACGCAAAATTTTGCGTCTCTACCGAATAAAATTTATGACCTTGCTGAGTATATTCATTATTGCTGGACTAATTCTATAATAAATATCTGTTAAATATCCGCCTGAAAAACTATTTTGCAGTATTGCATCTCTAACCCTGATAAAAAAATTTGTTTTTTTATACTTTTCTTGTATAAATGTTATTAAACATTTTTTTTTCTTTTTTTTAATTTCAACTTTTTTTTCAACTTCAACCACATTTAGTACATTAATAACCTTTTTACTTTCACCTGTTGCTCCTTCATTATCAGTAACTTTAACTTTAGCATTATATTTACCGTAAATTTTATAAGTAAAGCTGTCATAATTAACAATTGTTGTTGTTTCAAAGACATTATCACCATCTAAATCCCAATCATAACTTATAATAATACCATCAGTATCAGAAGCTATTGCAGTAAATTTCACTATAAGTGGTACATAACCTGAGGCAATATCTGTCTTTAAAATAACTACCGGCGGGATATTGTTAGAGTTTCCATTTACCTTTATTACTATACTATCTTCTGATGTTGCACCAAAATCATCTGTAACTTTAACTTTTGCATAATAAATATTCGGAGAAAAATAAGTGAAACTAGTACTGTCGGTATAGGTTGTTGTATCATTAACATTATCAAAATTCCAATAATAACTTGTAATACTTCCATCAGGATCATAAGCAAAAGCTTTAAAATTTACTTTAAAAGGAGTATATCCTGTATCAAAATCAGAACTTATTTTTACAATTGGGAATTGATTTGGAAGTGGCGGGATAGCAGAACCATTAATAGTAAATCTATTATTTAAAACTGCAGAGTAACCTGTTGAATCAGTCACTATTATATTATATTTGCCGGGGATAAGTCCCTTTGGAATTGAGACCTTAAGTGTTTCGCTATTATCAGCACTTGTTATTTCACAAATTTTACCCAGACTATCTTTATGAATTATTTGCAAACCTGAAATACCGTCTGCTATATATACATAATTTTTAGAAACATATAAACTATTTGAATAACCTTGAGTATATACATTATTTATAATGGCTGGTTGAATCGGATTATCTATATCAACTAAAAATAAACCTGTATTATAACTTGTTACATATGCATATTTTTCTGATGTGCAAATATCATATGTATTATTTGGAATATTTAAACTTCCAGCGATATTTGGCGCATAGGGATTAGTTATATCTAATACCTTAAGACCTGAACTCCCGCTTGCAATGTATGCAAAATTTTCTGATACAGCAACTTTCCGGGCTAACCCCAGCTTAAAATTCCCGGCTAAAACCGGATTTTCTAAATCACTAATATTTATAATATCGAGCCCGGAACCATAATTAGCTACATATAAAAAATTATTTTGCACTTCTACATTTTTCGATTTACCACCAGTATTAAAACTGCTTATTATTACCGGAAGTGTTGAATCGCTTATATCTACAATCTGTATACCTGAATTCTCACTGGCAAGATATGCATAATGTCCGGATATATTAATATTTTTTGTACTATCAAACGTATCAATATTCCCAACATTATTTGGACTGGATGGATTACTAATATTTATTATTTGTAATCCTGAATTATTATCTGCCAAATAAGCATAGTTCCCTTTTACAAAAACATCAAAAGCCCTACCGGGAGTATCTATACTGCCAACAATTTCAGGAGAATCTGAACTAAGAACATCTACTATTTGCAATCCCGAAGAATCACTAGCTATATAAGCATGATTGACAGAAATATTAACATTATTTGCATAACCCGGTGTAACTATACTCCCTACCAAACATGGATTATATGGATAACTTATATCAATTATTTGAAGTCCTGAAATATAATCAACCACATATGCATAATTTCCAGATACAAATATATCAGAAGCAGAGCTCTGATTTTTAAGACTACTGACAATTTTCAATTTGTTTAAATCGCTTATGTCAACTATTTGTAAATTTGAATATTCATCAGATAAATATGCTAAATTATCTTTAATAAAAATTTTTTTGAGATTATTTGGAATATTCAAAGTATTTATCCATTCAGGAAAAGATAGATTACTAATATCTATAATCTGCAATCCATAATTTTTTTCTATTATGTATGCATAATTGCCAAGCACATACACATTTTGAGCTGATAATGGACCCATAACATCTGTTACACCTATTCTTTTCGGATCTGTTATGTCACTGATATCCAGTACATTTAAACCACCACTACTATCTAATATATATAAATAATTCCCTGATACAAATAAACCAGAAGAATATCCTGCAGGTTGATAATAGCTTATTATCGCGGGAGTTTTATAATTTTTAATATCTATAATTTTTAAACCTAATTTTCTTAATGAAATATATACATAACTACTGTCTGCATATAATCCTTTAATATCATCTGAATTTGTAACATTTAAAATGGAAACTAAATTCGGAGAAGTCGCATTACTTATATCAATTATCTCCAGATCTGCATTTTTATCAGCGATATATATTTTTTTTTCTGCAGAAGTAATATGCTCAACATGAGCAGATATTTTGAGATTTCCTATTTTATTGGGATGATATTTGTCATTGACATCAATTATAGATAAATTCAGACTGGAATCAACTATAAATGCATAATTGTCCGCTATATGCACTTTATATGGTTTATTAAAAGTATTTATACTGCTGATAAGATATGGACCTCCAGAACCAATATGAACTCTGCATTTTGAATGCAAATTACTCCCATTAATAGAAATCTGAGTATAAGTTGTGTTATATCCTGAATCAGGATTGATCGAATTTATAAAAGGAGCGGCAATAATAGCTTTTGAATAAAATGAAAAAATAAATATAAAGCAAAAAAATATTTTTTGCATTATCACCTCAGTAGAATAGTACTACAGCGCGACAGTACTATAGAGCGGTAGTCTTTTTTCCATCGCATTGCCCTGTCGCACTGTAGCACTGTAGTACTAATTTTTTATATTACTCTGCAAATAAGCCCTTTTAAATATTCAGATTCAGGGAAGCTGAGTCTAATTGGATGATCTTCTGCGCCTGACAATACTTTTAAAACCTGTACCTCCCGAGAAGCATCAAGGCTTGCCCAGAATACAATTTCTTTAAAAAATTCTATATCTATTCCGCCTGAACATGAAAAAGTTGCTAATATCCCATTCGGCTTTAAAAGTTTTATAGCTAATAAATTTATATCTTTATATGCTCTTTGGGCGCGCGCTGAATGAGCTTTAGTCGGAGCAAGTTTGGGAGGATCAAGTATTATCATATCAAAAAACTGTCCTCTATCCCGATATTTACGCAGAATTTCAAATGCATTTCCTTCAAGTATTTCAATTGAGGATGATAGAGAATTAAGTTTAAAATTCTCCTGCGCGATATTTAATGCTGATGAAGAAGAATCTATGCAAATAACTTTTTCAGCCTTTTTGCCTGAAGCATATACGGAAAATCCGCCGGTATAGCTGAAACAATCTAAAACAATTCGATTTTGAGCATATTCAGCTACTATTTCACGGTTTATCCGCTGATCAAGAAAAAAACCTGTTTTTTGCCCTTCTTTTATATCAACAATAAAGGAAAATTCATTTTCTTTTATTTCAATAAATTTTTCAGGACATTTGCCTGCTACCAGACCTCTGGTTAATGGCAGTCCTTCTATTTTGCGAACATCTGAATCACTGCGTTCAAAAATTCCGGTTGGATTAATTAAAGTCATTATTTGCTGGACTAACTGGTCTTTTATTTTATTTATCCCGGCAGTTAAAAGCTGAACCACAATATAATCATTATATTTATCAATAATAAGCCCCGGCAGCATATCAGCTTCTGCATGCACTAAACGATAAGCATTGGTTTTAATATCCAGATTTAAATTACGTCTGTTTTCAAAAGCATTATTAAGATGTTTCCACCACCAATTTTCATCAATTTTTGCACTTTCATCCCAATCCAAAATACGCACCTGTATTTGAGAATTAGGACTCCAATATCCCCATGCAAGAAAATTTCCTTTATGATCAACTATATGAACTACATCTCCCGGACATATATTATTGCTATCTGTTTTTTCAACCGCACTTGAAAAAATCCATGGATGATGCATTTTTACAGATTTTTCCCGATTTTTTTTTAACCATACACGGCTCATAATTTAGTCCTCAAGTTGACTGACTTTTTATAACATAAAATTAAATATTAAATATAAAAAATCAAAATTTATGTGTCACTTCGTGACATTATCTGAAAGTGCCAATGAATTGGCACAATATAAAT
>CAYWFU010000029.1:0-31092 GCA_964457585.1 uncultured bacterium
TACTGGAAATACATCATTTTTAAAAATTTTTGATATTACTTCTGTGCCTAGTCCAAAATCCTTTCTTATATGAACATTATCGGAATTTATTGTTCCCTTTAAATTTTCAATAGCTTCTTCAGCAATTAAATAAAAACCATAAACCCATCCGTATTTTCCCTGATATTCAATTTTATACCAGTACTCTTCCATATCCTGAATTTTTTCTTTTTCTTTAGAACGTTCTAATATATTAATTTTTTCACCTTTATAAAGATTCCCAAGTATTTGAGCTGAAATATTTTTATCCTGTCTAACTCTGATCCCATTTTCCATAACTTTTCCGGATAAAGACAATTCCTGCTTTTTATCTTCTGCATATAAAAAACCATTAAAAAGGAAAATTAATGCAAACAGAATTAATAGTGCAAGTTTCTCATAACTAAAAATCATTTCCGAAATATTTTTTTTCATAAAATTTTCTCCCTAAATTTATATTATAAATTTTCATTCTCGATAGGAAGCGCTGTAGTTTGCAGATTCCCATATTATAACCTGTTCGATTTTTACGCTGGTATAATCCAAGTTGATTTTTTCTTTAAATTTTGTATATATATATTTTGCAATGTTTTCCGAAGAAGGATTTTGTTCAGTAAAAGCAGGTAATTCATTTAAATAATAATGATCAAGTTTAGTTATTATAGAATTTGCAATGGATTTTAGAATAGAAAAATCTATCACAATCCCAATGTTATCCAGTTTTTCACTTGAAACCTCAATGGCTACTTTCCAGTTATGTCCATGAAGATTTTCGCATTTACCTTTATAATTCCGCAAATTATGAGCTGCGGCAAAATCTGTTTCAATTCTTAAAATATACATATGTTTCATCCTTCATTCTTATTAACAAATTCACAAATTTTTTCACAAACAAATTTTATATCATTATCATTTATTTCAGGATATATAGGAAGAGAAAGTACTTCCTGTGCTGCTTTTTCACTTTCCGGAAGATCCCCGATTTTATATCCCAGATCTTTGTATACTTTCTGCAGATGTAAAGGTATTGGATAATGTATTGTTGATGCAATACCATGTTCTTCTAAAAAAGTTTTTAATTTATCTCTATTTTTCAGACGGATAGTATATTGATTATAAGCATGCTTAATATTTTTTTCTTTATAAGGTAAAGTTACACCTGATGATTTCAAAAGCGAAGAATAAAGGTCAGCTTTTTTATTTCGCAGATCTATCCAATTATCCAAATGAGGCAGTTTAACGCGTAAAATTGCCGCCTGCAAAGCATCCAGACGTCCGTTTATCCCAAGTCTGACATGGGTATATCTGGATTCATCGCCATGATTTCTAATTATACGAAGTTGTTTATTCAATTCAGGATTGTTAGTTACTGCCATCCCTCCGTCTCCATAACAGCCAAGATTTTTTGCAGGGAAAAAACTATAGCATGCTATATCGCTGGATATTCCAACTTTTTTACCATTATATTCTGCACCCATTGCTTGCGCGACATCTTCAATAATTTTCAGTTTATATTTTTCAGCTATTTTTACAATTTGCTCCATTGAAGCAGTATGTCCATATAAATGAACAGGAATAATTGCTTTGGTTCGGCTGGTAATAGCTTTTTCTATTTTTTCTATATCAATATTGTAAGTTTTTGGATTTATATCAACAAATACCGGTTTGGCACCTGCCAAAGATATACTTTCAGCAGTAGCAAAAAAGGTAAAAGGTGTTGTTATTACTTCATCGTCAGGTCCAATATTTAGCGCAAGCATTGCCATAAATAAAGCATCCGTTCCTGATGCTGCAGCAATTGCGTGTTTTATTCCTAAGTACGCTGCAGATTCTTTTTCAAAATCTTCTACTTCCTTGCCAAGAATAAAATTACAGCTATCCAATACACGCTGAATACTCATATCTATATCTTTTTTAAGACTTTGATATTGAGTTTTTAAATCAACCATTGCTATTTTCATATTCACATATTCTCCTAAATAATATTTAAAGTTTAGATTAGTATCATACAATAATATATGTTTTTGTCAAGAATTGAACTTTAAAAGCAGATTCTTCGCTTCGCTCAGAATGACAATAATAGAAACTACTTGAACCAATTACCTGGTATTATATTTTACCAATAAATTTGACGCACACCCTGAATTAATTTTTTCATTGTTTTATGAATTTAAGTATGATATAAGGTTTGGATATGTCAATTAAAAATTTAGTACGTAAAGAAATTTTAAATATATCACCATATATTCCACCTAAGCCCTTAAAAGAATTAGAGAAGGAGCTGAAATCTACTGATTTAACTATTTTAACATCAAATGAAAATCCTGTGTCTATATCCGGTGATGTAATAAAAGCAATACAGAATGAATTGAAAAATATCAACCGTTATCCTGACGGAGGCGCATTTTATCTGAAAAAATTGTTATCCAGAAAAATGAAGATTTCTCCTCTTAATATTATATTCGGAAACGGCGGAGATGAAGTATTGTCAATGATTTGTGAAACTTTTTTAAATCCGGGAGAAGAAGTGATTTTAGGTCGCCCTACTTTTGGCGCTTATGAAATTTTCAGCCGTATTATGGGCGGAGTCCCTGTATTTCATGAATTAGCGGATTGTAAATTTAATCTTAAAGAAATTCTCGAAAAAATAAATGCAAATACAAAAATTATTTTTATCTGCAATCCAAATAATCCAACAGGAACTATTGTTACTCAAAAGGAAGTAGAAAATTTCTTAAAAAATGTACCTGAAAATATTTTAGTGGTTTTTGATGAAGCTTATATGGAGTATGTTGATAGCAAGTTTTTTCCTTCCACAATTGATTTTATAAAAAATGGATATAAAAACGTTATTGTAATACGTACTTTCTCCAAAATATACAGTATGGCTGGCTTACGAATAGGTTATGGGATTGGAGATTGTGAAACAATAAAATATATTGATTTGGTACGTAAACCATATAATGTTAATTCTCTGGCACAGACCGGTGCTTGTATCAGTTTATTGAATCCAAAAATATTATCTCAAACGCGTAAATTAAATAAAAGCGGGAAGAAATTTCTTTATGATAGTTTTAAAAAAATGGGATTATATTATATCCCAACAGAAGCTAATTTTATTTTATTGCGCACTGGATTAAAATCAGAAATATTGTATAATAGATTTTTATCTTATGGAATACTAATCAGACCCGGTCATGTTTTTGGTTATCCGGAATTTATTCGAGTAACGATTGGAACTGAAAAAGAAAATAAAAAATTTATAAAAGCTCTGAATGCTATTATAAGAAAGGTATTTTAAATGGAATTTGGTGTATCAGCACTTATTTTTGGTCAAGATGATATTATCCCGCATTTGTCTTTATTAGCACAATATAATATAAAACATATTGAATTGCGTGTTTATCCTCCGCGTATCCCATATAATGATAAGGAATATATCAAAAAGCTTCGGCATGCATTGGAAAAAAATAATATTTCAGTGCATTCATTTCATCTGCCATTTAATAATATTGATATTTCAAGTCAGTATCCAGAAAAAAGACAAAGTTCTATAGATGAAATATCCGGCAGCTTGGATATTTGCAGGGAATTAGGAAGTAAATTGGGAATACTGCATCCCGGAGCTAAATATAACAAAAATAAAGAAGCTGCTGAAGAACACTCTCTTGATAGCATAATAAAAATATTTGAAAAATGTGAAAAATATAATATTAAACTTGCTGTTGAAAATATGCTGCCGGGACGCATTGGCGAGGATTTTGTTTTTTTTGAGAAAATTTTTACAAAAATCAGATCTTCTCTTATTGGAATATGTTATGATTCCAGTCATGCAAATGTAAATGGAACAGTTTATGACTTTTTAAAAAAATCAAATAATAAACTTTTAACTGTGCATCTATCTGATAATAATGGCTTGAATGATGAGCATCTATTTCCTTTTGAAGGAAATATCATCTGGACTAGAATATTTAAAATTCTTGCTAATATTTCATATGAATCTATCTTTATGCTCGAAGTTGCTGTTCATGAAGGATTGACTGATGAACAGCATTTGAAAAATTATCAGGAAGTGATCGATAAAATATCTCAATTGGTAAAAAAAAGCGTTTTGTAGTTAAAATCAAATATATGGGAAAAATAAAATTAGGGCAGGTTTTTCTGCAAAATTCAAGTATTGTTCAGAGAATTATTGATGAACTGAATCCTTCGCAAAATGAAATAATTATAGAAATTGGTCCGGGAAAGGGAGTAATTACCGATTCTCTTGCTGGAACAAATTGCAAACTCACAGCGATTGAATTGGATAAGTATTTATACGAAAAATTATTAAAAAAATTTTCACAATATCCGAATTTGAAATTTATAAACGCTGATATTCTAAAAACATCCTTATCAGATATAGTCAATTCAATTCCACAGAATGAGGTAAAAATAGTCAGCAATATACCTTATTATATTACATCTCCAATTTTAGAATATTTAGTTAATAATCGGAATTTATATCAATTCGCTATTATTATGATGCAGTATGAAGTCGGGGAAAGAATTCTAGCATATCCGGATTCTAAAAAATTTGGAGCATTAACTTTATTCATTCAATATTATATGGAAGTAAAAAAAATTATTGAAATCCCGAAAGAAGATTTTTTCCCTGTGCCGGAAGTCAACTCAATAATATTAAAAATTTCACCTCGAAAAGAACCAAGGGTTAAAGTTGAAGATGAATCCCTTTTTTTTAAAGTTATTAGTTTTGCTTTTCAAAAACGCAGAAAAATGCTGCATAATGCTTTAGCACTGATAGAAACATTGGGGGAAAACATTAAAATTGAAAATATACTCGATGAGGTAAATATTAAGCATTCGGTAAGGCCTGAAAATTTATCCATTGAAGATTATGCGCAAATAAGTAATATAATTTTCGAGAAAATGAAAAAATGAGAAAATCTTTTTTTTTTAAAATTATAATTTTAGTTTTATCTTTTAATATCTTTATCACTATTAAATTAAAATCAGAAGAAGATAATACTATAAAAAATAAAGAAACATTTCAAGGTGAAATAGGTCAGTGGAAAGAAACATCTTCCTTGCTTGAGCCAGTTGCATCTCATTATTCTTTTTCATCATTGGACAGGATTTGTATTTTTACAGGTCAGAGTATGCTTTCTTCACGTGCAACTCTTTTTTCAGCGGAAATTAATAATGAGGGAATAGGATTCTGGAAAAAAAGTCACCCTCTTGCGCATGTTTTAGAACAATTTAGCGCAATAGCTCATAATGGTTTTCTATATATTTTTAGTGGAAAAATTATAGGACTCGAGAAAGTCAGTGTTATAATTTTTGCGATTAATCATGATATAACTCTTGGGAAGGCAATGATTAGACAACTATTACCAGAGCCACTAAGTGCAACTTCTGTTGCCGTAAATAAAGGATATATTTATATTAGTGGCGGGAAGAAAGGAAAAAATATTTATAGCAAAGTTTTTTTTGCTAAATTAAGTGATTCCGGGGTACCTGAGAAATGGCAGGAAGCAATACCCTTACCTATAGCTGTATATGATCATGTTATGTTTGCTTATAATGATTTTATTTATATCTCCGGCGGATATCATAATGCAGGCTCTATTTACAGCGCTCATATCAATACTGACGGGACTATTGATAAATGGATTAGCATGGAAGATACTCCAGTAAGTCTCGAAAAACATAGCTGTATAGTTTACAAAGATTATGTATTTATTTCTGGCGGAATTCAGGACGGACGCCCCAGTTCAGGTGTATATGCAGGCAAATTTTTAGAAAATGGATTAATTATTAAATGGAAGAAATTGAATAATTTGCCGCAAAGCGTATTTTCTCATTCAATGACAATAAATAAAAATTTTCTTGTTGTAAGCGGAGGGATAAGCGGTGGAAGGATGCAGACTAAGATTTTAATTGCACCGTTATTCTGATATCTGGAGTAAATTTATGAAAGATTTTTTACTGGTTTTTATTCCGATTTTCATTGCTGTTGATGCTGTTGGAGTTCTTCCGATTTTCATATCATTAACTCAAGATTTAAATCAGAAGGAAAAAATAAGTATTATTTTACAGTCAATGTTTACAGCAGGTTGTCTTGCTGTAGGTTTTATTTTTCTTGGTAAAAGTATTTTTTCTCTGTTAGGGATTTCCATTGGTGATTTTATGGTAGCCGGAGGTTCAATCCTTTTCTGTATTGCTATCAGCGATATATTAATGTCTGGTAAGAGGCGGCGTATTCCATATAAAGAAATGGGAGCTGTTCCGCTTGGGACGCCATTAATTGTTGGACCTGCGGTGCTGACTACGTCATTAATTATGCTGGGGGAATATGGACTATATGCAACATTGATATCAGTTTTAGTTAATATTCTTTTAGCAGGATTAATTTTTTCTTTATCTGATTATCTGATTAAAATATTAGGAATTGCTGGTTCAAGAGCCTTATCTAAAATTATAAGCTTGCTTTTAGCCAGTATAGCAATTATGATGATACGCAAAGGATTAATACAGGTGATAAATTTATCTCAGCATCTAATAAATAAATAGATAAAAATATATTTAAAAAATGCTTGACAAACTATTTAAGCGTATGTTAATTTCATTCACCATACGAATATATACTCACCAAAATACTTTTTTAGATAATGAAAGGAGGATGAATAAAAATATGCATTTCCCAGAAGATTTTAAATATACCAAAGAGCATACATGGGTATCTGTGAAAAAAAATATCGCTACTATTGGTATCACTGATTATGCCCAGAAGGAATTAGGAGAAATTGTTTTCATTGAATTACCAGAAGTAGGAAGCGATGTTATACATTTATCTGAATTTGGAGTGATTGAGTCTTCCAAAACTTCTTCTGATCTTTATTCTCCTGTAAGCGGTGAAATTGTCGGAGTTAATGAAGATTTATTTGACAATCCTGAGGTGATTAATCGTGACCCTTGCCATGATGGCTGGCTGGTCAATGTAAAAATGTCTGATCCAAGTGAATTAAGCTTACTTATGACATCAGAAGAATATTGCAAATTAATAAAAGAAGAAAATGAATAAATAGTATTACCATTGATATTGATAATTCCATCAAAGAGAGAATATCCTCATCGGCTCTGCCGTAGAGTAGATTATATATAGGTTTCCTTGCAGAAACCGAAATATTGGGTCCTGTGCAATAAAAACTTGTTAACCCCGTGAGATCCGGAAGGAAGCAGCGGTAAGCAAATTTTTTATGTGCCGCAGGTTTCCTGATATTAAGTGATCTGCAAGGAATTTAAAGTATAGCGCATTAGGAGTAAAAATGTCCTACTTGGTTATTGCTAGACGCTGGCGGCCTACAAATTTTGATGGGATTGTTGGTCAAGAGCATATAACCCGCACACTGAAAAATGCTATTCAAAAGAATCGAATAGCGCATGCTTATCTTTTTTCCGGACCAAGAGGAATAGGCAAAACCAGCACTGCAAGAGTTCTGGCTAAATCTCTGAACTGTATAAATGGACCTGCTGAAAATCCATGTCAGTTATGTACCTCATGCAAAGAAATATCAGAAGGTTATTCAATGGATGTGATCGAAATAGATGGAGCATCCAATACAAGCGTTGAAGATATTCGCACTTTGCGGGAAAATATTAAATTTTCACCTGCTGCCGGGCGTTATAAAGTATATATTATAGATGAAGTCCATATGTTATCGCGTTCTGCTTTTAATGCTTTATTGAAGACACTGGAAGAGCCGCCTGCTCATGTTATTTTTATTTTTGCGACAACTGAACCTCATAAAATACCTCTTACTGTAATTTCAAGATGCCAGAGATTTGAATTTAAAAAAATATCTTATCATGATATTCTGCAAACTTTAGAAAAAATTGCTGCTGCTGAAAATATTACAATAGAGCATAAGGCGTTAGCACTGATAGCTAAAAATACAGACGGTTGTCTGCGGGATGCAGAAACACTGCTGGATCAGCTATTTGCTTCATTTGGAAAGAATATTACTGAACATAATATTATCAATCTTCTTGGAATTAATACACAAGAAATCTTTTTTGATTTTATGGAATGTATTATTAAAAAAGATATAAATAACATGTTTAAAATAATTGATGATATTATTTTACAGGGACATGATCCGCAGCAATTTTTAAAAGGTCTGATTGAACATTGCAGGAATCTTTTAATGATTCAGGTAACTAATCCTTCTCTCAATATATTTGATTTAAATGAAAAAGACATTGAGCAATTGAAAGAGCAGTCAAAAAAATTTTCCAAGGAAGATATTTTATCAATATTTCATTTAATTTCCTCATGTGAAGCGCAGCTTCAAAATCATTCACATCCAAGATATGAAATAGAATTTTTGTGTCTTAAAATTCTTATTTATGGAAAAACGCAGCCTTTATCTGATTTGATCGAAAAAATTTCTTCTTTAACTTCATCATCAAATTTGTTACAAAACTGCTCCAATAACTCAGATGTTATTGTGCAAACAAAAAGCAATCCTCAAATAATTCCAAAAATAACAGATGAAATAAAAGAAACAAAAAATGATTCTGTTTATGGTTCTTCAAAGGTTCAGGGTCAATCGCATAATATCACTCATATTAAAGAATCAAATTGTGCTGTAAGCTTTCAGCTTAATGAGAGTGCTTTTTCTATAATAGATAAAATTAAAGAATCTTGCGAGAAAAATAAAAAAACTATTCTGGCTAATTGCTTAACAAGCATAAAAGATGCAAAATTTGATAATAACAATTTGATTTTAACATTTGAAGAAAGTTCAGCTTTTCAGATTGATTGCATTAACCAGAATAAAACTTTCATAGAAAATTTTATTCTGGAAAATTTTAAACATCAAATTAAGTTAAAATTTTTAATAATTAAACCGAATAATAATAAAGATGATGTTAAAAGAATTCTTGAGCCGCAAAGAATGGTTATGGAAAAGGGAATACCAATAATTGATAAAGCTGTACATATTTTTGAAGGGAAAATCGTTAGTCTGAATAAGTCTTGATCTACGGAGGAGAACATGGGAAGCGTAAAAGATCTTAGAATTTTGAAACCTGCTTCAGCCATAAATCATGGATTAGGAAGATTTATTTTTTCAAATAGATATTCAGTGTTTGACTGGGGTGAAATGCCTGATCATATTGAACATAAAGGTGAGGCAATTAATCTTTTGTCTGCTTACTTTTTTGAAAAACTTGAAAAAATGAATATTCCAACACATTATTTGGGAGTAGTTGAAGATGATGTAACGCGTAAACTGGCTGATATAAAAAATCCATCGAACATAATGGAAGTTAAATTATTGCGTGTAATAAGACCTGAATTAAAAGATAACGCATATAATTATTCGATATATTCAGTATTAAAAGGATGTTTTTTAATCCCGCTAGAAGTTATTTATAGAAATTTTCTACCTCCGGGCAGCAGTGTATTTAAGCGCTTAAAATCAGGGGAAATTAAGCCGGAGGATTTAGGTTTGAATAAAGAACCTGTTCCTAATCAGAAATTACTTACACCAATATATGATTTTTCAACTAAACTTGAAGTTACTGATAAATATTTAAAATATAAAGAAGCACAGCAGGCAGCAAGTTTAGTTGATGAAGAAATGAATAAAATAAAAAATATTGCAAATATTATTAATGATTTAATTACAAAAGAATTTGCAAAAATTAATTTAATTAATGAAGATGGGAAGATAGAATTGGGTTTTGATATTGAACGGCTTATAATTCTTGTTGATGTACTTGGAACACTTGATGAATGCCGATTTACTTATAACGGGCTGCCTGTAAGCAAGGAAATTGCCCGTATTTATTATCGTAATACAGATTGGTATAAAGCAACTGAGGAAGCAAAAAAAGAAGATAATACCCGATGGAAAGAAATATGCAAATTAAAACCAGAGCCTTTACCGCCAGGATTAAACACCTTGATCTCTCAAATTTATTGTGCCTGTACTAATGAAATTACTGAGAGGGAATGGTTTCCCAATATTCCATCTTTAAAAAATTTATTGTCTGAAATTAAAAAAATTTTACAAATATAATTATTTATTTCCCAAATTTTTAAGTATCAACTCTTTTAATTTATCAAAATCTGATAATTTATAAAATATTCCATCGACTTTCCCGATAACTATTAATTTATTAGCTGAAATTTCATCTGCTGAACTTATTATCAATGGTATGTCTAATTTCCTCTTTAATCTAAGTTCCCACATGAATTCCTCTCCATCCATAATCGGCATAACTACATCAAGAATTATCAGACTAATTGGTTTCCCTGAATCAATTATTTCCAGAGCTTCCTTGCCATTATTCGCTTTTATTATTTCCACTTTTAAATCTGAAAGTGCTATTTCATAATAGCTCTGGATATCTAAATCATCTTCAACTATTAAAATCGTATTTTTCATTTAATCACCATAGGTAGTTCCACAACTGCTGTTACCCCTTTATTTCGTCCTTCGGATTCCAGATAGACATTGCCTTTTAAATCATCTACAATCATCTTTACAATAGCTAATCCCACTCCGCAACCTTCAGAGGATGCAGACCCCTGATAAAATCGTTTAAAAATATGTGATTTTTCTTCTTTTGTTAATCCAATCCCATTATCAATTATTTTAACGATTGCTTTATTCTCTTCGATTTTTAAAAAAATACCAATACATGGTTTAACGGATTGGTTCCTGTATTTAATAGAATTATTTATTAAATTTGAAAAAACATGGAAAAGCATTTCCTGATCTGAATCAATAGTAACTGGAGATAAAACTTTTTCAAAAATAACATCGTGAGCTTCGAACATAAAGTGGTAATCTTTCATTACTGCTTCTAAAATAAGGTCAAGACGTATTGGTTTAATCTGATATTTTCTGCCTCCAGATTCCAAACGGGAAAGATCTAAAATATTATTAATAACTCTTTCCTGTCTGAGAATAGAATTATCCATTCTATTTAAAATATCTTGACATTTATCGATAATCCCTTGTTTTGTAAGTACCCGGCGCAGAAGATCTGTCTGCATTTTCTGTTTTGCTACAGGAGTTTTTAATTCATGGGAAACATCACGTACTAAACTATCTTTCATCTTATCTATTTTTTTAAGTTCTTCATTCTGAATTTCTAATTCCTTTTTAGTCTGTTTTATTGATTCCTCCATTTGCTTGCGTTCAGAAATGTCTGTTACTATACCAAGAATAGCGTGTTCACCCTCAAAGTCAATAAGCTTGGTTGAAATTATAACATTAATTTTTTGGCCACCCTTTGTAATAATTTTATATTCATATGGAAGGAGGTCAATCCCTTTTTGATGCTTTCTAAAACTTTCTTTAATTTTTTCAATTGATTCAGGTGCTATTAACTTAAAAAAACTAAACTCATTAGAATAAAATTCTTCTACCTTATAACCCATAATTTTTTCACAGATCTGATTAACATATATTATTCTTCCCATTTTATTTATAAAAATCATATTTGGTAATTTTTCAGCTAAATTCCTGAATTTTTTTTCACTCTCTTTTAATTTCTCTTCAATTTGCTTACGTGCTGTTATATTTAAATTAGAAGCCCATTCCGAACTAAATCCTAATTCAAATTTATCAAAAAAACGTTCTGTTATTGTTAGTGCTTGCTTTTTTTCTTCAAGCAGCACTTTATCATCAATTAGATCTATAAAAGCTGTTTTAATTAGTTTTATTGCTCCTAAAAAAATTTCAAGTTGAATATTTTGTTCTCGAAATTTTTTTGCTTCAAAAATACCAAAGAGAGCAGCCGGATTTCCTGATAATTTATCATCCGCTTGAATTGGTTCAGGAGTGATATTGCTTCCCAGATAAGTAATTAAATGTTGGATAAATGCTTTTACTACTGATTGCCAGTCTTTTTCCTTTATACTTGTATATTGTATGTATTTTGCTTTTTCAATATAGGTTAAAGCCTTTGACAGAATAAAATTTTCTTCTGATTTTATTGCTGATATATAAGCATCTAATCTCATAATATTCCATTCTATTTAATATTTAAGTTAAATATAATATAATTTACTTAAATTATCAATATTTTTTCTAAATCTATATATCTTGATATTCTTTTGGCAATAGAATTAATATTTTTTATATTTTTACTAAAAGGCATAATACCTAAAATTTCAGTATTAGAAATTTTTTTTATTATTTCAGGATTAGTTTTGCTGGAAATGGTTTTTCTTATGGGAAGGGTAGAGTTGAAAATAATTCCTTCTACTTTCAGTTTAAATTTTTTAGCACATTCTAATGTTAAAAGGGTATGATTAATAGTCCCTAATTCTGGACGACTGATGATTACAACAGGAAGATTAAATTTTTTTATCAGGTCAGCAATTATATAATTCTTGCTTATTGGAACCATTATTCCGCCGATTCCCTCAACTATCATGAAATCATATTTTTTTCGGAGAATAAAATAACTTTTAAATATTTTTTTTGTTTTATTTGGAATCCTGGATATTTTTGCAGCAGTATATGGAGCAAGAGGTTCTTTATATATAATCGGATTAATCAGGTCCAATGGATCAGTACTATAGGCAGCTTCTTTTAATATAATAGCATCCAGAGATACAAGCTTACTATCCGATTTGATAGCTCCTGTTGCAATAGGTTTCATTACCCCAGTTTTTATTCCTTTAGAAATCAGTACCCGAGCTAATCCTGCTGCAATAATTGTTTTGCCAACACCTGTATCTGTACCTGTAATAAATATTCCGTTTGAATAATTAATGTTCCATCTCCAGATCTTTTAACATTTGAAAATCATTTTCAGGCAATTGTCCCTGAGTTGTTAGATAGCCGCTCATAATTATGCCATTTGCACCTGCTAATAATGCCGTTGATTGCAGGCTTCGCAAATTATATTCTCTACCGCCAGCAATTTTTATAGTACTTTTTGGCAGCAGCAGTCTAAAAATAGCTATAGTCTTAAGAATTTCTAAAGGAGGAATAGCTGGAGTCTTTTCAAGTGGAGTACCAGGACGCGGATTAAGAATATTTATAGGAACACATTCTATTTTTAAATCTCGTAAAGTAAGCGCTAATTTAAGTCTATCGGAAAAATTTTCTCCCATCCCTATAATACCACCGCAGCATCTTTCCAATCCATGTTCTTTGACATTTTTTACTGTTTCAAGCCGATCAAAAAAAGTATGCGTTGAACAAATTTTTGAAAAATAATCAGAACTTGTTTCTAAATTGTGGTTATATCTTGTTACCCCTGCATCCTTTAAAGCATTTAGACGTTTTTGTGTCAGGTGTCCGAGTGAACAGTCCATTTCCATTTTTAATTCAATATGTATAATTTTTGCAGCTTTCAAAATTTGTTCAAATTCATCATCTGTTACTTCATTGCCGCTTGTTACGATGCAAAATCTATGTACTCCAATGTTTTTCATTTCACGCGCTCGTGAAACTATCGCATCAATCCCTACAAAAGGATAGGTTTTACTCTCTGTCTTATAATGTGAAGATTGAGAGCAAAATTTGCAATCTTCACTGCATAATCCTGATTTGGCATTTATCAAAGCGCAGATATCAACCTTATCACCTTTATATTTTCTGCATACATCGGAGGCAGCGTGCATAAGCAGAAGCAAATATTTTTTGTTATCCAAAGAGAATAATTTTTTTGCATTTTCTTCGGATAAAATTTCTTCTCTTAGTACTTTTTCATGACATTCTTGTATGAATTTTTGCATTTTTTAAAAGTATCATATTTGATTTTATTTGTCAACCTAACAAATTTTTATGGTTAACAATGGAAATATATTACCAGTAAATAACCATTTTATTAATATAATGCTCAAAATCCCATATATAAGTATCATATAATTCAGGGGAGGTCTCTCCGTGCAGGTTAAAAGCGTGTTTATTTTTAACAATAAAAACTTCAATATATGTAACAGGGTTTTCTATGTTTTTAATTTCAATCACATAAAACGCTGCTTTTAATGAACCCTGTGTATGAGGGGTTAGATTTTTTAAAATTTTTATATCTGCATCTTTATATTTTTTTAAAGTATCCTGAAAACCTTCTTCTGCTAAACTCATGGAAGTTCTTTGTTCAGATAAAATTATTGTATTTAAAATAACCGAAGCTACTTCCTGCTCACGATCTTTTGTTGTAAAACGAGCTAAGGGTTTAATTCTTTCTTCTAAAGCTGCGGATGAAGCAATTTTATCATCATATACATCCTTAATTTTAGTTATTGTCCAATCAGCAGATACCTTTGAAATACGCACACCATAGTAATAATTATTGTATGTTGTACCATTTCCATAAATTTCCGCTTTAACTTTTGGTTTATTGCGCAATTCTTCAAAATTTTTAGGTTTTGAACTTTTATTTAGCTTAATTACAGCACCAATAATAAAAATTAAAGCAATAAGATATATAACTGCTCTGGAATAAATTTGAAATTTGTTACTATCACCTTTTTTGTAAAAATTATCTTTTTTTTCTTCCATAAAATTCTCATTTAAGTTGGTAGCGGTGCAGGGAGTCGAACCCCGGACACTACGGGTATGAGCCGTATGCTCTAACCACCTGAGCTACACCGCCGATTTAAGACTTAATAAAAATCAGGTTATTTATAATATATTAAAAAAGCAATATTGTCAATATTCGAAAAAATCCAAATTCATTTTTTCCAAATTAAGTTATTCCATTTTTCTTCTAAAGTAGATAAATAGCTTTCAATTTTTTCCTGGGGCAAAAATGAATATTTAAAACCATTTTTTATTATTTTAAAAATATCTGTATGATGTATTCCTAAATTATACAGATGGGTATATTCATCAATTAAAGATGTATTAAAAAAAGTAGGATCATCAGAATTGACAGTAAGAGGTACCCCAGCCTCAAATAAAGATCTAATCGGATGATATTCATATGATGGATAAATCCCCGTTCGTATATTGCTTGTTGGACAAATTTCAAGAGGAATATTATTTTCAATCAGATATTTTAATAATGCTTCATCTTCAATTGCTCTTACTCCATGTCCTATTCTTTCTGCACCCAATATTTTAACTGCATCCCAGATACTTTCCGGGCCTAATGCTTCTCCTGCATGGATTGTAAGACGTAATCCATGCTCATGAGCAATTGCATATACGTCTTTAAATTGAGCAGGTGGAAATAAATGTTCGCTTCCGCCAAGTGTAATCCCAACAATATTTTTACAGTGTAAATCAATGATTTTTTTTAGCAATGCCAGTGCTTCAAAAACACCGGTATCTCTTACCAGATCAATAATCCATTTTACTTTAATTCCACAGGATTCAGCCAGCTCATCCAAAGAGCTGCCTATATCCTGTATTGGGATTCCCTGTCTTAAATATTCTATAATAGAAATTGTTATTTCTGCATAAACGATATTTTGCGACTTTAGTTTCAATAAAGTACCTTTTATCAATTTTCTTAAATCGTTTTTATCCCATATAAAACACCCTGTAAAGCGAAATGCTGCTAAGAACTGAGGAAAGGTTTTATATCGAAATAATTCAGAGACCTCATCAACTTCCCAATGTCGCGGAGACATAAATGGCCGGATATTTTCATATTGTTCATACATTGATTTATGCTCCTGAGGGATTTTCTCCAATATATTTTTTGTGGAATATTTATTTAGTAATTCAGTAAAAATTTCAATAGGGATCGAACCTCTTAAATGAACATGAAGTTCACTTTTAGGCAGTTCATGTAAAATTTTTTTAATATCAATTATCTTATCTTGCATACCAGCTTTCAAATCCATTTATTTGATTTTCATCCACGATTGTATCTGGATTATCACCAGACAGGCTATAATTTGTATCATACGCTGTTACAGCAAAATAATAAGTTCCGATTTCTAAATTAGAAAACATATAACCGGTCACGTTCCCCACATCAAGCGAATTAGAATATGGTGGATTTTGATCTGTCCCCCAATAAATTTTATATCCGGCAATATCAGCTTCCGGATTTGCATTCCAGCTTAAGGTAACTGTGCCTGACTCTGAATCATTAGTAATTATAAGACCTGTTGGAACTGAAATTGGATTATCTGTATTAATGTTAGAATAAGAAGGATCGCTAATTACAAATCCTAAAAAATTATTATAATTATAATCATATATCATAGATGGACTTGGTGAACCAAGTGTTGTCCCCCACCAACTATTTGAAGCATCAATATTGAATGAGCTATAATTCATAAAGTCATAAATAGAATATCTATTCCCAAATATATTATTATAATTAAAAGATGCTCTTCCGCTAACAATCACTGCACAGGTTGTATCAGCACCAACAGCAATATTCCCACTTATAGTATTATTTTTAATATATACAGTGTCCATAGTGAAATTATAAAGAGATATAGCAGAATATTTGCCTGTATTATTATAAACGGTATTATTAGTAATTGCTGCCTCTCCAACAGAAATTCCACCAGTACCATCTGAAGCAATATTATCACATACTACATTATTTGATACTGTTCCTTTATAAGAAGATATTCCTGCAACTTGATAAAAAGAAGTATTGTTATAAACAAGATTATTTATAATTGAAGCGTTTCCAGAATTATTAATCCCGCCGCCGCCATAGCTATTCATCATAATTGTATGATTATTACGAATTATATTATTGGATATTACAATTGTTCCGCCGAAATTACTGATTCCGCCGCCAATATCATTGCTGGTATTACCATCAAGTAAATTATTGGAAACGATTCCTTCCCCAAAGTAAATATTTATTCCACCGCCATACATGCTTGTTGTATTATATCTAATTGTGTTATTTGAAACTGTAAAAAAATCACCATTAATATCAATTCCACCGCCTTTATTTCCATTTTTATTATTTTCAATAGTATTCCCTTTTATAAAAGAGCTATCACCATAAATTATAATTCCGCCAACGTCATTATTGCTTACATTGCTATTTAAAATTTTAAATTGATTTGAAATATTTGCATAAATTCCAGTTCCGATATTATTTCTAATGATTGAATTATTAATAAATGGATGGGCATCAGCAGCTTCCATAGCCGCATTTTCGCCAGTATATTCAATTGTTGCATATTCCAGGATAGAACCATCAATATAATTCTCACTCTCATTAAAAGTGGCATCAGTACTTGAATCATAAAACAAAATTTTCCCCCAATCGCCTTTTTGAGGAACCTTCTGATTTGATGTGAATACAATTTTATTATTATTAGTCCCTTGAGCTTTTAATGTTCCATCGATTTGAAGGCTGGAATTTTGATTAAATCTTAAAGTAACACCAGGTTCAATTGTTAAAGTAATGCCATTATTTACTGTAATATTACCAGTTACAATGTATGGCTGGTCAGAAAGTTTATATGTTGTATCTGTATCAATTATTCCTCCAGTAATATATGTCCTGGCAACTGCAATGCTAAAAGATTGAGAAGCGATTCCTCCATAATTATTATTTACAGCAACAATCACGTTGTAAATTCCACCTCCAGTTGGAGTCCATGATATTACCCCGCTATCTTGATTAATTGTCATACCGGATGGGAATTGAGTTAGAGAATATACTAATGGATATCCTTTAGGATCTGTTGCTGCAACAGTATAGGTATATAATTCATTTTTTTCACCTATTGTTATCGGAGTAGAAGTAATAGCTGGCGGTATTATTGTTGTCATGCTTACAGGAATATTCAAATTACCTCCATTAGATATTAAACTGATGGTCCCGGTATATGTATTAGGCGGTAACCCTGCTCTATCTATTACTACTGTAATATTATCTGTTTCAGTTGTTGTTGTTCCATTTAAAGGAGCGGCTCCAAGCCATGTTTGATCATCATCTATTGACCAAATAAGTGTACCTGTACCAGCATTTGTTAATTTAATTGTCCTTAAAATAGCGCTGGTATCAAAATCTAATGAAATTGGAGATGCATTTAAAATCGGGATTTCAGGACCTGGTACTGTCATAACAGCAGTTAAATTTTTAGTCCCGCCATCGGATATAATATTTATAATTGCTGTATATATACCGGGTTCTAAATTATCTCTATTTACTGTAACAGTAACTGAATCTATTTCTGCTTGAGACGTACCGCTTACAGGAGTTACATCAAGCCATAATTGATTATCAGTTATTGACCATACAAGCGTACCTGTGCCAGCATTTGTTATATTAATTATTTTTGAGATTATACTTGTATCAAAATTTAACGAATCTGGTGAGACATTTAATATTGGTATTTCTGGTATTTTTGGTATCTCCATTGCAATAGTAACAATTTGATTCCCGCCATTAGATATTAAATTAATTGTCCCGTTATAAATTCCAGGAACCAATCCTGTTCTATTTACTTTTATTTCAATTGAATTTGTTTCCGTTGTAATCGAACCATTGAGAGCAGCAATTTCAATCCATGTTTGCTCAGTATTTAAAGACCATGTAAGCTCACCTGTTCCTGAATTGGTGATATTAATAGTTTTTGAAACCGCACCAGTATCAAAATCTAATGATACAGGGGCAGCATTTAAAACTGGGATAATTGGCTCTGGTATTGTCAAATTAACTGAAATAGTTTGATTCCCGCCATCGGATATGATATTGATTGCCCCAATGTATATTCCTGGTTTTAATCCAGATATCTCAACTGTTGCTTCAATTGAATCTGTTTCAGTTGTAGTTGTACCATTAAGCGGAGCTAAGCTAAGCCATGACCGGTCATCATCCATAGACCAGTTAAGTGTGCCTGAACCTGGATTAGTAATGTTAATTGTTTGTGAATTTATTTCACCTTCATAAAAAAACAATGAAGTTGGAGTTACACTTATTTTTGGTATGCTTATTTTAGTCCCGGTAATAAAACTCCATAAATAATCAGTTTTTAAAGGATTCCCGGCTAAATCTTTTACATTAGTTGTAATCATTGCTTGATATTTTGTTGATTTCTCAAGTTCTTTTTCTGGATAAAAAAATATTGTATTTTGAGAAGTATCATATATTACATTACCGCTTATCAAACTGCTATCTGCTTTTAAAATAAATGATGATGAATTTATTGTGGATGAGTCTATTTTTTCATTGAACTTTGCAGATAATATGATGTCTATAAGTACATCGATTGCCTCTTTATCTGGATTGGGAAAAGATACTATTGGAGGAGTTGCATCATAATAAAATTTAACCATATTGTTATTTTTATAATTTATATTGCCAGCCTTATCTTTAAGCCAGACATAAATAACTTGTTCCCCTTCATTGCTTGTAATAATTTTGAATGGTTTTTTTTCTATATACATTCCATCTTTATCAGATGCAGGCGGAGAATTTAATTTATAGTATGCGCCTGCAATTTCAGAAGGATCAGGCGGATTTGTCCAGTCTATTGTAAATAAATTTAAATTTGTCCATGTATCAGGACTAATTTTTAAATCAATTGGCGCATCTGGAGGAGTTGAATCAATTATATTATTATCAGAAGGTGCATTTTTATTATCTTTATTTTTTCCCAAACAGGCTAAAGAAATAGAAAAAATAAAAACATAAAAAATTAATTGAAGAAAAAATATTAAGCATTTTCTATTCATAATAACTATACCTCTTAACTCTTATCTAATCTATATAAAAGATAACTTATATAATTATGTGAGTCAAGAAATAAATTTGACATTTAAATAAAAATAACGTATTATATAAATGTTTCCTTAAGGAAACAAAAAATGCAAATTTATGACCTCGCTGAGTATGTATTACAAAGGAAACGAAATGCTTAATGACAGGATAAAACAATATTTAGTAGATTTCCATGAAAGGGAAATCAATCTCTTTTCAAGAGAACTCAAAGTAGCATTTACAAAAGAATTTATTGTTTCTATTGTTGGAGCAAGAAGAGTTGGGAAAACATCTCTTCTTTTCAATCTTATCAAACAAATAGAAAACAGAAAAGATGTTCTTTATATAGATTTTGATTATCCTGAATTTCTTGATTTTGATGGACAACATATAAAAGAACTTATTGATTTGCACCTTCAATTATTTGGAAATTTAAAATATATTTTTTTTGATGAAATACAGAGTATGAAAAATTGGGAGATTGGATTACGCCAAATTTATGAAACTAAAAAATATCATATTTTTGTAACGGGTAGTTCCGCTAAATTATTAAGCAGAGAACTGGCAACACAACTTCGCGGCAGAACGATCACTTATTATTTATATCCTCTTTCTTTCAGGGAATTTCTTAACCTTAAAGATATTAATTTTAAAAAAAAATTACTAACATCAGACGATAAGAATAAAATCATTTTTGAATTCAATAATTATTTCAATATTGGAGGTTATCCGCAAATTGTTCTTGAAAAAGAGATTAAAGATTTGATTATAAGAGACTATAAGGATCTGGTTTTATTCCGTGACCTTGTCGAACGATATAGCTTGAAAAATATATATGTTGTAAAGCGTTTTTTTGAATATTTAATAACATCTTTTGCTAAAGAAATAAGTATTGATAAATTTTATAATTTTCTTAAATCACAAAATGTATCTGTCAGCAAAAAGACTCTTTATAATTATCTCGAATATTTTGAAAGTTCTTTATTTTTTCATTTTCTTCGTTCTCATAAATTAAGAGAAAGGCTTAAAAAAGTATATCTCAATGATATAGTTTTTTGTGATACAGATAAAGGCAGGAGATTAGAAAATCTTGTTTATCTTGAACTTTTGCGAAGAAACGAATTCCCTTATTATTATAGAAATAAAATAGAATGCGATTTTGTTGTTCTAAAACAAAAAGCAATACAGGTAACATGGGATTTAAATGAGGAAAATAATAAACGCGAATTAAATGGACTTCTTGGAGCCATGGATTATTTCAAATTAAACACCGGATTAATTCTAACCTATAATCAGGAAAAAATTGAAATAAAAAGCAGACACAAAATTAAAGTTTTACCATTTTGGGAATGGTGTATTGAAGCAGGTGGTTAGACTGAAGGTGGAAGGTATTTTTAAATTAGGCTGCCTTCGGCAGCGACACTTTCTAAAAACAACTGTAAACTGTAAAATGAATAATGTAAAATTTAAAATCAGGAAACAACACCGTTCATCTTTTGCTGGGTGTGCGTCAATTTATTGGTAAAATATAATACATGGTAATTGGTTCAAATAATTTCTATTATTGTCATTCTGAGCGAAGCGAAGAATCTGCTTTTAAAGCTTCAAAAACAGATTCTTCGCGGAGTTTACACTGAGTGAAACGAATGTGCTCAGAATGACAGACAAATCAGCCATAACTAATAATATCACCAACAAATTTGTCGCACACCTTCTTTTGCTCCTTCATTTTACATTTTACAGTATCCATTTTACAGTTCATATAATTTTTAAGTTAAAAGAATGCCATTTAGACTTGTGGGGTTATATCTTGATGTTTAATAAATGGTATGGTATCATAAATATTATTATCAATGAATTGGAGGTATTAGATTATGAAAAATGAAAAAGTATCAAAAGCACAGTTAGAAGTTTGGGAATGGAAAGCTACATTATATAAGGGAGAATGATTAATGAAAAAAATTATTATTTTAATGTTTATTATTTTAAATTTTACAATATCAATATATGGTGAAAATTTAAAAATTGCATATATGATATGTGTTTCACATGAAGATACAGAAAGCCGTTTTAAACCGCTTACAGCTTATCTTGAAAAGGAAATAGGACAAAAAATAGATTTGATTCTATTTGATGCTGAGGATTTTGAAAAAGTAATGAAAGATAAACGTCCGGATTTTACACATACAAATTCTCTTTTATATATTATTTCAAAAAAGAAATTTAAAAGTAACTTATTGGTAACAGAGGATAAAGGGTTGGGCGGCTTGAATAGCGCTGGAGTTATTTTTTCCCGCAAAGGCAGCGGAATAAAAACATTAAAAGATCTTAAAGAAAAAAGAATGATTTTTGGTCCAATGTTCTCACCTGCTGGTTATCTGGCAAGTTATTATACACTTATAAAAAATGGGATTGATCCTGAAAAAGATATTGCTTTTTATTCTATCCCATGGGGAGCATATAAGCATGAAAAAGTTATGTATGCCGTATATTATCAGGCTTTTGATGCAGGCAGTGCGCGTTATGGCGATATAGAAGAAATGATTGAAAAAAAGGTTTTTGAAAAGGGCGATTTTGATATACTTGCTACAAGCGAAAAATTCCCATACTGTACTTTTGCTGCATCAGAATGGGCAGATCAAAAAATGGTTGAAAAAATTAAGCAGGCATTGTTAAAATTAGGACCGAATGATTACGCTTTGGTTGATAAAGAAAAACTGAATGTTTTTAAATCTGCCGGGATTAGAGGATATAAAGCTTTAAAAGACAGTGATTATGATATAGTGCGGAAAATGGCTGAAAAAATAGAATTGATTAATTATACTGCGGAATAGGTTTTTTCGGTGGGGAAAAAAATTTAAATTCGAAAAAAAAGTGAGAAACAATTAGCTTGACAAGAAAAAATATATATGATAGCATTTTCTAACATACTAGATGTAAGCATAGGGCTTGCACGTTTTTTCGGAGGAGGAAGTACGATGCCTGTAGGTAAAGTAAAATGGTTCAATGAACGTAAAGGGTTTGGGTTCATTGAGCAAGAGTCTGGTAAGGATGTGTTTGTTCATTTCTCGGCAATTAATGGAAATGGATTCCGAACACTAAAAGAAGGCCAGCAGGTGAAGTTCGACGTAGTCGAAAGCGAAAAAGGGCAACAAGCTACTAATGTTATTGCTCTCTAAATAATTTAAACTTTAATATCACCGATAAAAAAGAGGACAACTATTCCGTCCTCTTTTTTATTCGAAATATTCCTTCCCGATAATTCTTCAAAAAAAACTTCAGAAAAAAACATAAAATGGTAAAAAAAGTAAATAATGAAATTGCCATAAAATCTGTTAAAAATATTAGCCTTTTTACATCAATTAGCCGGGTATTGGGTTATTTTAGATCATTGGCAATTGCAATTGCATTTGGTACTGGAATGATTGCCGATGCGTTTTTTATTGCATTCAGATTGCCAAATACTCTTAGAAAACTTCTTGGAGAAGGCGCAATTAACGCTGCGGTTATACCAATTTTCAGCAGTTTATTGGTTAATAATGACAAAAAAGAAGCTTTCAGGTTTGCCAATAAATTATTCAGTTGTGTTTTTATTATTGTAGGAATTCTTACATTATTTACATATATAACTGCTCCATGGATAATCCATATAACTGCTCCGGGATTTGCTTTGTATAAAGAAAAATTAGTTATTGCCACATTTCTTTTAAGATTTCTTTTCCCCTATATTATATTTATATCTTTAAGTTCAATTGCTATGGGAATATTGAATTCTTTTAAGCATTTCAATATCCCTGCTTTTGCTCCGATATTATTTAATATTACATTCATTTCCTCGCTTTTATTTATTGCACCTCAACTAGAAAATCCAATTTGGGCAATTATTATTGGAGTATTAATTGGAGGAGCATGTCAATTAGCAATACATATTTTTGCATTAAAGAAATTCGATTTTAAATTTTCATTTGATCCTGATTTTAAGCATCCATTGGTAAAAAAAACCGGTCAATTAATCATTCCATCAATTTTTTCTCTGGCAATTACAGAAATAAATATTTTTGTAAATAATATTATAGCATCTTATGAATCCATATCAGGTGTGGGCGCTATTTCTGCATTATTTTACGCAAATTTTTTAGTTCAATTGCCTCTTGCAATTTTTGCGACTTCAGTTTCTACTGCTTTTTTCCCGGAAATGGCTGATTATGCGGCTAAAAAGGATTTATCAGCTTTAAATAAAACTTTTATAAATGCAATGCGTTTATCATTTTTTATTATTCTGCCAGCGTGTATTGGTCTGATAACTCTGGCGCATCCTATAACACGCCTTTTATATCAATATGGAAAATTTACGGATTTTTCAACGCAGCAGACAGCATCAGCATTGATAGCATATAGCATAGGACTTGCTGCTTTTGCAGGAGTCAAAATTATTGTCCCTGTATTTTATTCATTAGAAGATACAAAAACTCCCGTAAAAATTGGTGGAATCAGCGTTCTTTGTAATTTAATATTAAGTATAATTTTTTCTTTTTTATGGAAGCATGTTGGGCTTGCACTTGCAGCATCAGTTTCAGCTTTTTTAAATTTTGGACTCTTATTTTACTATTTAGAAAAGAAAATTAAAATATTAGATAAAAAATTATTTTTTAATTCATTGGGGAAAATATTATTAATCACTGCTTTAATGGGTATTGCAGTAAAAATAGTATTTAATTTCCTAAATTTATATTTATTTCAAGCCCATGTTTTATCAAAAATTTTATTAGTTGGCGGTTCAATACTCGCAGGACTGATAACTTATTTTACTATGGCATATATTTTAAAAAATGAAGAATTAACCTGGCTGATTAAATCTGTAAAAAAAAATCCATCCTATTAGCAGCAGTAACTTAAGGCATAAAATTGTAGTTGTTCGATTTATCGAACATAAAAGAAGCTTGATAAATCAAGCAACTACAAATAATAAAAAACCCTTAAGTTGCTGCCATTAACCTGCTATCCTATCAATTTTATATTATAAAACTAACTGATTAATAATCGATTATTATAAAATTATATTTCACACAATTGTCACAATCCCTCACTTTGTTCGCCACATTATTATTTTATATTCTGTTTAGAAAATATATAAAATTTCAAAGGAGGTGATTTATATGTCATTAGAAGTAATAAAAAATAAATTTGCAAATTTAGATTTTGGATCTAATTCTACAAAGTTCTATGAAAAAATAGTGCAAATAATACTTGGTATATTAATTTTAGCAACACTTGCTAGTATGGCATTTGGAACTGCTATAGTTATATCACACCTGAAATTATTATTTACAACGGAAATAGAAAAAGCTCTGCATACAATAATTTTAGATGTACTTACAATACTTGCTGTATTGGAAATTTATAAAACAATATTAGCTTATTTTTCAGAAGGAAGAATTAAAGTGACATTTATTTTAGATACTGTGATTGTAACTGTACTGACTGAAATGATTGGTTACTTA
Organism: uncultured bacterium; assembly: GCA_964457585.1. Lineage (GTDB taxonomy): Bacteria > JACRDZ01 > JACRDZ01 > JACRDZ01 > JACRDZ01 > CAYWFU01. The sequence goes on from CAYWFU010000029.1 coordinate 25,197, forward strand.
TTTAAAGAATTCGATCCATATAAAATTGGCATGATGACAGTGTTGGTACTTATTTTGTGCATAATGAGAATATTTACTGTTAAATATTCTCCTTCAAATGGCGTGCACGAATAAAAATTTTAAAAAGAAAGGGAAAGAAATGAAAAAGATAATGGTAGTAATAATATTAGCTTTACTTACTGTTCCACAAATTGTTTTTTGCGGCAGTACGCAAGTTGATGCTTTAATTGAAAAAATGGTGGAAAAAGGAATAATTAATAGAGCGGAAGTTTTAAAATTAAAAGAAGATATTATTGATGATGAAAAAATAGCAGCAGCAGAAAATATTGATAAAATTTTACCATCATGGGTAAAAAATACAAAATTAAAAGGTGATTTCAGATTTCGTCATCAAAGAGAAAAAGTAGAAAATTCTACGGAACGTTTTAGAAAGAGAATTCGCTTCAGATTAGGGACAGAAACAAAAGTCAATGATAATGCAAAATTATTTTTTGGTTTTGCAACAGGCGGAACCGATCCGCGTTCAACTAATCAAACATTTGAAAATACATTCGAATTAAAAGATATAAGGCTCGATTATGTTTATGCAGAGTTAATTCCTTACGAAGGTAAAATTTTAACCTTAGGCAGAATGAAAAATCCTGTTTGGGAACCGGGCGATCTTTTATGGGATACGGATATAAATCCCGAAGGTGCGGCATTGGCAGTAAAAAACAAATTAGGTTCATCGATTGATATTTATATGAACTCAGGGGTGTTTTTTCTTGACGAAAATAAAGTGGATAAAGATCCATGGATGTTTTTTGCAGAACCAGGAGTGAAATGGAACATTAATGATGATGTAAATTTAAATATTGCCGCAAGTTACTTTGGATTCGAAAATGTTAAAGGCTATAACCTGGATAATTCATCATTTACTAATACTGGCCGAAACAAAGATGCAGCTAAAGATAAGGGATATACCAATGATTATGATGCTTTAAATCCGAATATTGAAATTACTTTTAAAAATTTGGTAAACGAAATACCTGTTTTTTCAATCTTTGGTGAGCATGTACGCAATAATACTGTTTCCAAAGATAATATTGGTACATTAGCAGGTGTAAAATTTGGGCACAATAAAATAAATGATGCCGGACAATGGCAGGTTAAATATATGAATAAAAAACTTGAAAAAGATGCGTGGCTCGATACCTTCTCGGATTCCGATACTTATGGCGGTAAAACAGGAACAATTGGGAATGAATTTATTTTCTCTCTGGGATTAAGTAAAAATGTTTCTCTTGATATAGATTATTATAATGTTGATTTAATAAATGATAAATCTAAAACAGAGAATCTTGTTCAAGTGGATTTAAATGTTAAATTTTAATTTTACACAATTTTTACATGTTTGTCACAAAATTGTCACAATTGTAAGTTATCTTTTAAATGAAAGGAATAAAAAAATGAAAAAACATTTAATATATTTTTTAGTAATATTTGCTGGTCTTTTAAATAATCTTCATGCAGCAAATAAATTAATAAAAATAGACGGTTCAAGCACAGTGTTCCCAATAACAGAAGCTGTTGCCGAAGAATTTCAAAAGCAGAATAAAGGTATAAAAGTAATGGTCGGAATATCAGGTACCGGCGGAGGATTTAAAAGATTCGGGCGCGGGGAAATCGATATAAGTGATGCATCAAGACCAATTAAATCCAAAGAAATTGAAGCCTGCAGGGAAAACAATATTGATTTTATAGAACTTCCGGTTGCTTATGATGGATTATGTGTTGTTGTTAACCCGCAAAATACATGGGTGGATTATTTAACTGTGGCAGAGTTGAAAAAAATATGGGATGTCCCTGCACAAAACAAAGTTACAAAATGGAATCAAATAAGACCGGAATTTCCTGCTAAAGAAATTCATCTTTTCGGACCGGGTACTGATTCAGGAACATTTGATTATTTTACAGAAGTAATTTGCGGTAAATCCGGTGCCAGCCGCGGCGACTATACTGCAAGCGAAGATGACAATGTATTGGTTGAAGGAGTAAGTTCTGATATTTCCGGATTGGGTTATTTCGGATTGGCTTATTATGAGCAAAATAAAGATAAGCTTAAAGTCGTTCCGGTTGATGATCAAAATGATGCGAATGGAAAAGGTCATATCACCCCTACCCTGGAAACCGTAAAAAATAATACATATCAGCCATTATCAAGGCCAATCTTTATTTATGTCAGCATTAAATCAGCTAGGAAAGAAGAAGTAGCTAAATTTGTTGAATTCTATATTAAAAACGCTCCTGAACTGGTTAAAGAAGTCGGTTATATACCTTTACCTGCTGATGTTTATGAAGCTGTTTTAACACGTTTTAGAAAACAAATTAAAGGTTCTGTTTTTAAAGATATAAAACCGGGTTTCAAAATGAAAGATATTTTACTTCTGGAAAAATAAGAAATGAATAAAAAATTATTTATAAAAATTAAAGAATCACTGATTGAGAGGCTATTTTTTATGTCTAGCCTCTTATCGGTTTTCATAACACTCGGAATAATTTTGATTTTATCTTATGAAACTTTCTATTTTTTTAAAGAAGTATCAATAATAGATTTTTTTACCGATACGGAGTGGACACCGCTTTTTATCAATAAGCATTTTGGGATTTTACCTTTAATCAGCGGAACATTTCTAACAACTTTTATTGCAATATTGGTAGCAATACCGATAGGACTTACGAGTGCTGTTTATCTCAGTGAATATGCTTCACCCAAAACAAGAGATATTATAAAGCCATTGATGGAATTGATGGCGGGCATTCCTACGGTTGTTTACGGTTATTTTGGACTTTTATTTGTAACGCCTTTCTTGAAAAAATTTGTTCCGGATTTAAGCGGTTTTAATTCATTATCAGCAGGGATTGTCATGGGAATAATGATAATTCCGATCATATCTTCTCTCAGCGAAGATGCAATGCATTCTGTCCCAATGGGATTACGCGAAGGAGGTTATGCTCTTGGCTCTACAAGACTACAGGTAGCTTTCAAAATTGTGGTGCCAGGCGCTTTCTCCGGGATAGTTGCTTCATTTATATTGGGCATATCAAGAGCTATCGGAGAAACAATGATAGTTGCAATAGCGGCAGGGCAGCAGCCGCGATTAACATTAGATCCGAGAGTTCCGATAGAAACAATTACTGCTTATATTGTTCAGGTAAGCATGGGTGATGTCCCTTATGGAACATTGGAATATCGCACTATTTTTGTGTGTGGAATGTCTTTATTTATTATTACTTTTATTTTAAATATTGTCAGCTTCAAGCTGAAAAAACGATTCAGGGAAATATATGAATAATTTAAAATTGAACGCATATAATAAAATTTTAAAAAAATTTATGGATAAATGTTTTATAGTATTGGGTTTATTATCCTGTTTGTTCGGAATAATTATTCTTGGAATTTTAATATTTAGTATTTTTGTTGATGCTTTACCAAGGCTAAACATAAATTTTTTAACAAGTTTTCCGTCCCGTAAACCCGAACAAGCCGGGATTCTTTCAGCATGGGTTGGAACAACCTGGATTATAATTTTCACTATAATAATTTCGATCCCGCTCGGAATATCTTCGGGTATTTATCTGGAAGAATATGCTGAGAAAAATTTTCTAACGGATTTTATTGAAATTAATATTGCAAATCTTGCAGGTGTTCCTTCAATAATTTACGGACTTTTAGGATTAGGCTTATTTGTACAAATTTTCAAATTAGAAAATAGTATTTTGGCAGGAAGCCTTACGTTGGTACTGTTGATTTTGCCGATGATAATAGTTTCAACACGCGAAGCACTAAGAGCTGTTCCGTTTTCCATTCGTGAAGCATCTTATGCTTTAGGCGCATCCAGATGGCAGACCATCAAATATCAAATTCTTCCTGCAGCAATGGGAAATATATTTACAGGTATTATACTTGGAATATCGCGGGCAATTGGAGAAACAGCTCCGCTTATTACAATCGGCGCATTGACTTATATTGCTTTCTTGCCTCAAACGCCGGTAATATTTACAAATACATTTCCTTTTATAAATTTCAGTTTGAATGGATTATTTGATTCTTTTACTGTTCTTCCCATTCAAATATTTAATTGGATATCAAGACCTCAGAAAGGATTTTATAATAATGCCGCAGCAGGAATTATTGTTTTACTTTGTATTTCTGTTTTGTTAAACAGTATTGCAATTATTTTGAGATATAAATATCAAAAAAGGATAAAATGGTAACAAAAAATAAAGAAAGATTCATAATGAAAGATAAAGAAATAAAAATCAAAGCTGAAAATGTAAGTTTTTTTTATGGCGAAAAAAAAGTTTTAAACAATATAAATTTAGATATTTACAAAAATACCGTAACTGCCATTATTGGTCCTTCAGGCTGTGGAAAATCAACATTTATAAGATTGTTAAATCGTATGAATGAGCTTGTTCCGGGTTCACGAATGGAAGGGAAAATTAATCTGGATAATCAAAGTATTTTAGAAATTGATCCGATAGAAATCAGACGCAAAGTCGGAATGGTATTTCAAAAGCCAAATCCATTTCCAAAAAGTATATTCGAAAATATTCGTTATGGCATGATTGTAAATGGAATAAAAGATAAAAAAATTATTGAACAAAAAGTTATTGAATCGTTAAATAAAGCCGCTCTCTGGGATGAAATCAAAGACAGATTGCATGAAAATGCTTTAAAACTTTCAGGCGGGCAACAGCAAAGACTATGCATAGCACGCTGCCTTGCAATTGAATCAGAGGTTATTTTATTTGACGAACCATGTGCAAGTCTTGATCCTATTTCAACAAGTAAAATTGAAGAACTTATTCTTAAATTAAAAAAAAATTATACTATTATTATTGTTACTCATAATATGCAGCAGGCAGCAAGAGTTTCAGATTATACTAGCTTTTTCTACTTAGGAGACTTGATTGAATTTGGAAAAACACAAAGTATATTTACTGCTCCGCAGAATAAAAAAACAGAAGATTATGTTACAGGAAGGTTTGGATGAGAATGTAAAAAATGAAGAACCCTGTGGCAGTCTGAGAGCCACAGGGTATCTTCTGTCTCTGATAGGAATATTTTATATTTATATTTGTGCCAATTCATCCCTGCAGTAAACTGCAGGGTATTCTTGGCACTTCCAGATAAAGAGGAAATAAAAATGGAAAGATATTTTGACGAAGAATTAAAAAATTTAAAAACTAAAATATTATCTATGGGAAGCCTGGTTGAATCTATGGTTTACAATGCTATTGATATTTTTGATAAAAATACTGTACAAAATACTGATAATATTTATGAACAAGAAAAAAAAGTAAATTTATTCCATCTGCAAATTGATGAGTTTTGTATAGAACTTATTGCCTTACGCCAGCCAATGGCATCCGATTTACGCTTTATAACAACTGTTATGAAGATTAATAATGAGCTTGAACGAATTGGCGATCAAGCAATAAATATTGTCCAGAATACAGAAAAAATGTTTGGAAAGCCTGATAATGATATTGCTCTGGATATAAAAAAAATGACAAAAATCGTAAAAGATATGGTAACAGGAGCATTAGATGCATTTGTAAAAAACGATTCAGAATATGCGCAAAAAATACTTCTTCAAGATGATACTGTTGATAAATATAAAGCGGAAATGTTTATAAAACTTCTCAATAAATTAAATGCTCACGCTAATGATAATATAAATCGCACTGTTGATTTAATTCTAATAACACGAAACCTTGAAAAAATAGCAGATCATGCAACAAATATCTGTGAAGATGTAATATTTATGGTACTTGGGAAGGATATTCGGCATTATAAACCCGTTGCGTCATAAGTAAATGTTACCGAAATATAATTAAATATTAATTA
>CAYWFU010000030.1:0-30786 GCA_964457585.1 uncultured bacterium
TATTTGCAAATTTCATCTTACTCCCACAAGCGTTTTTAGAGATGTGGGTAATAGTCTGGCATTACTGCCAGACCTTAATAATTGTTTTGTTATAGTTTTATAACATTTGAAGCATTTTTGCCTTTTGGTCCTTGTTGGATATCGAATTGAACACTTTGGCCTTCAGATAAAGACTTAAAGCCTTCTCCTTGAATAGAGCTATGATGTACAAATACATCTTCACCAGATTCACAAGAAATAAATCCAAAACCTTTTGAGTCATTGAACCATTTTACTTTTCCAGTTTCCATTATAAATTACCTCCTTTTTTCACTCTACTGCAAGCTTCTTTATAAAATTCTTCTTCCAAAGGGGAAAAAGGTATACCTAATGAATCTTTCATGGAATATTTTTTTTCTTGTTCATCATATAATTTTATATATTCACGAAAAGCTTCATTAGCTTTTTCTTTATCTTCCATAGATTCATAAATTAATCCAATATTATAAAAAGAACCCATGTGCTTAGAATCAATTTTAATGGCATTTTTTAGATCTTTTAATGCTTTTTTTAAATCATTTTTATTTATAGCTTCTACTCCAAGATTATAGAAATCTATTGCAGTAACCGGTTCAAAACCTAATGCTGTTTCATATTTTATTCTCATATCATCCGGCATACTGTAAAGTTGAGTTAATCCATATTGCTCAAATGCTTTTCCTGAATTGGAGTCAAAAACTTTAATAAATTCATTATTTTGTATTTCAAAAAGTTCTTTAATATTTTTGTTATGATTAATTTCCATTATTTATTACCTTTCTTGAAAATTATTATTTATTTATCTTTTTTTATGTCTATTAAGTCTTCTTCTTTTTTTTAGTTTATGTTTATTCATCTTCCTTTTTTTTCTTTTTCTACCACAAGGCATTTAAATTTCCTCCTTTCTATAAATATCAAATAGTACTAGCCTATATTTGTATTAATTAAAATTTTAGCTGCATCTTCAGGTGGAATTGGATTAATATAAAAACCTGAACCCCATTCAAAACCTGCTACACGAGTTATACGTGGGATAATTTCAAAATGCCAGTGATAATCATCTTCCAGTGTTGGTCCTTTTTTCATATATATATTCAAAGGAGCAATGTGCAAAATAAAATTATAATCAGGTAATTTTAATGCAATATTTATACGTTGCAATGTTTCTTTTAAAATTTTTGCCAATGATGTTATTTCTTCGTTTCCTATTGAACTAAAATAAGCATTATGTTTTTTTGGAAGTATCCATGTTTCAAAAGGAAATCTTGAAGCAAAAGGTGCAAATGATACAAAATCGTTATTTTCTAATATAACTCTTTCAAGTGAACTAAGTTCCTGTTTAATAATATCACAAAAAATACATCTCTCTTTATATTCAAAATAATCTCTGGCTCCTTCTAATTCTTCTTTGACTCTTTTAGGAACTATTGGAGTTGCAATTAACTGTGAATGAGAATGAATCATTGATGAACCTGCAATTTCTCCATCATTTTTAAATATTAAAATATATTTAAAACGAGCGTCTTTTTTTAAATCATCCAATCTTTGTTTATAGGTATTTAATATATATTTTATTTGTTGAATATCAAGTTCAAAAAATTTTTTATTATGTTCGGGTGTTTCAATAATTACTTCATGCGCACCTATTCCATTCATCATATCATACATACCAATTCCTGTTCTTCCCATATCCCCTTCAATTTTTAAAACCGGGAATTTATTGGGAACAACCCTCGTATGCCAGCCGGCAGTATTTGGTTTAGAGTTATCTTTTCGAAAAGCAAAGATTTCAGCAGGTGTTTTTAATTCATGACTTTCGCAAAAAGGGCAATAAGCTACTTTGGTTTCATCAGATAGTTTTTTTTCAATAAAATTATTTTCCTTTTTTGCCTGTTCAGGAGCGATTATTATCCATCTTCCAACAATTGGATCACGTCGCAGTTCAGACATAGCTATTTCTCCTTAAATATTTTTACACAATTAGAAATTATATTATAACTGATTTTCTGAAAAAATAAAACTATTTTTTAAAACTACCAATTTTAAAACTACCTGCCATTCTAATTATCCAAAAAACACATGTTAAGATATTTTTTAATGGAACTAATCCATAATTCACGAAAACTGCTATTAACTTCTTTACCTTTTTTGCCGATATTTATTAGGAAATTGAAAACCTAATTAGGCACAAAGGCACAAAGTAGCAAAGGCACAAAGTTTAAAAGAAAATCAAAAAATTTTGTGCTTCTATGTTTTGGAACTGTTTTTACTTTGTGCCTCTGTCACTTTGTAACTTAAGTTGCTGCCGAAGGCAGCCTAACTTGAAGTATAGGAATTTGAAAGCGCCCAATGAATTGGGCAACTACAACATATTGCATTGTAGTTGCTCGATTTATCGAGCCTAATTTAAATGGCAATAACCTATGACAAAAACAAATTTTTTTAAAAATAAACAGATTAAAATAATTATTATTGCAACTTTAATAATATTAATTATGTCCAACCTTAGTTCATGGATAATTTATTTTTATATGTGGAGGGTAATGGATAATGAAATGGGGAAGCGTTTAATTGCCACTGGTAAAACAATTTTATTAAAAATTGAACCTGAAATTTTCATTTCGAATGATGAAATAAAAAAAATAGAATTTCAACTTATAAAAAATTATTTGAATAAAATAAGAAGCGATAGTGAGATAGAAAATATTTATATTGTTGATTCAGATAATAAAACTATATTGGATGCAAGAGAAGAATATATAAAAAATATTTTACATTCCTATATCGAAAATGATAAGTCAGAATTAGAAGGTGTATTAAAAGGGAATACGGTTCATTCAAAAATTTACAGTTTAAAAGGGCAGTATTTTAAGAATGCTTATTTGCCGATAATTAATAAAAATAAAGAAATTAAGTATATTTTATGTTTGGAAGCTTCAGCAGAATCTTTGAAATTTGTAAAAAATTTGATAATAGTTTTATTTTTAAGTGGAGTTCTAAGTATTGTTTTGGCTTTGATTTTTGCTTTTTATCTGAATCAAACAATGCAGGCTTTTATGAAATTAGAGGAGACCCTGTATCATCAGGAAAAATTTGCTTTAATGGGACAGCTTTCTGCATGCGTAGCTCATGAAATTCGTAATCCTTTAGGTATTATCAAAGGATCGGGTGAAATACTAAAAAAACGCTATCAGGAAGAAGAGATAGTTGAATATATTAATGAAGAAATAGAAAGAATTAATCGTTTAATAAATGAATTTTTATCAATTTCCAAAGATATTATTCTTAATTATCAGAAAATAGATATCAATTTAATTATTTCAAAAATTATTCAGGGGTTTAATGAAAAAAAAATAAAAATAAATTTGAATTTAGACAATGATTTGCCCAAAATTAATGGAGACCCGGAAAAATTAAATCAGGCATTTTTTAATATTATTTTAAATGCAATACAATCATTAAAAGAAAAAACAGACGGACAGATATCAATTACAACATCATATAAAAAAAAGAATATTAAAATCGTTTTTGAAGATAATGGAATTGGAATACAAAAAGAAAATCTTGAAAAAATTTTCATCCCATTTTTTACTACTAGAGATACAGGTATAGGTATTGGACTTTTTATTGTACAAAAAATTATTAAAGCTCATGAAGGAAATATTGAAGTTGAAAGCAGGGTAGGGGAAGGAAGCAGATTTATTGTTAATTTACCGATTATTCATCAACCTTAAATTGAATCCGTTCAATTGTCTTTGTTTTGCCGTGAGAACTATCTAAAGATATAAAAACTCCGCATACCCATAAATTATTTTGAGCAGTTTCAAATTTTGTTGGAAGCTGTGTTAAAAATCTTTCTATGGCATGTTCTTTTTTTATTCCAATTACTGAATCCAGTGAACCTGTCATCCCGATATCTGTTATATATGCTGTTCCGTCAGGCAAAATTCTTTCATCTGCTGTTTGAACATGAGTATGAGTACCAACAACAGCAGAAACTTTACCATCCAGATACCATGCCAGAGCCATTTTTTCAGAAGTAGCTTCAGCATGCATATCTATTATAATGCAATTAGTCTCTTTTTTTATTTGTTCTGATTCTTTAGCTGCTATTTTAAAAGGACAATCCAGATTCTGCATAAAAGTTCTGCCGGCTAAATTTATTATTCCAAGCTTACAGCCATTTATTTCATAAATAACAGAACCTTTGCCGGGTACACCGGCTGGATAGTTTGCAGGTCGAAGTATGTTATGATCTTTAGCTAAAAGGTCATATACTTCTTTTTTATCCCAGATATGATTACCGGAAGTAATTATATTAACACCCATTAAATATAAAGAATTTGCAACTGCCGGAGTGATACCAAAACCTCCGGCAGAATTTTCTCCATTAATAATTATAATATCGGATTTATATTTATTTTTTAAAATAGGAAGAGCAGAAGCAAGTGCTTTACGTCCTGCACTGCCAATTACATCTCCCAAAAAAAGTATATTTATTAGACTCTTATTTGGCATATTCAACCACGCGAGTTTCTCTGATTACAGTAACTTTAATTTGTCCAGGGTATTCCAATTCCTGTTCGATTTTTTTAGCTATATCTTTTGCAAGCTGAGAAGTATTAGCATCATCAACTTCTTCATTTTCAACAATAATGCGTATTTCTCTTCCTGCTTGAATAGCGTATGATTTTTCTACGCCTTTAAAAGAATCGGCTATTTTTTCCAGTTTTTCTAATCGTTTCAGATAATTTTCCAATGTTTCACGACGTGCACCGGGCCTTGCAGCGGAAACTGCATCAGCAGCCTGGATAAGCACCGCAACCACTGTTTTTGGTTCCTCGTCATTATGATGAGCGGCTATTGCATGTATAACTTTAGGATTTTCATTGTATTTTTTTGCAATCTCTACTCCAAGTTGAGTATGAGTACCTTCATTTTCATAATTTAACGCTTTACCAATATCATGTAATAAACCGGCTCTTTTAGCAAGTGTCGTATCTACACCCAATTCAGTTGCCATTGTACCTGCAAGATGAGCAACTTCTTTAGAATGCTGCAGCACGTTCTGTCCATAACTTGTTCTATATCGCAGTCTTCCTAACAAACGAATAATATCCTGATGTAATCCATGAACTCCAACTTCAAAACAGGCTTGTTCCCCTTCTTCGTAAACAGTTTGTTCTATTTCTTTCCGGGTTTTTTCAACCAGTTCTTCAATGCGAGTTGGATGTATTCTTCCGTCAGATACTAATTTTTCTAATGCAAGTTTTGCTATTTCTCTGCGAATAGAATCAAAACCAGAAAGAATTACCGCTTCCGGAGTATCATCAATGATTAAATTCACTCCTGTTGCGCTTTCAAATGCTCTAATATTTCTTCCTTCTCTGCCAATAATTCTTCCTTTCATTTCTTCATTTGGTAAAGTAATAACAGAAACTGTTGTATCAACAACGTGATCTGCTGCACATCGTTGAATAGCTAAACTAAGTATTTCTTTTGCTTTTTTATCTGCTGTTTCCCTTGCTTCCATTTCAATTTGTTTTATCATTACTGAAGCTTCAACACGGGCTTCATTCTGCATTGTTATCATAAGTATTTTCTTGGCTTCTTCAGCAGTAATTCCAGAAATAGATTCGAGTTTTTGTTTTTCTTCTTCAATCATTTGTTTTAACTGCAAATCTTTTTTCTCAAGATTTTTTTCACGATTACTAACATTTTCCAGCTTTGCAGATATTTCGCGTTCTTTTTTTTCTAATATTTCTACTCTGCGATCCAGGTTTTCTTCTTTCTGTAAAAGACGTTTTTCAAGATTGATTAATTCGATTCGCCGCTCTTTTGTTTCTTTTTCAAAATTAGTTCTTTCCCGATATAATTCTTCTTTTGCTTCAAGAAGAGCCTGTTTTTTATAGGTAGAAGCTTCTTTTTCTGCTTCCTCTATAAGTTTTTTAGATAATTTTTCCGCAGACATTACTTTACTTTCTGATAATTTACTATAAAGAAAATATCCAATGCCATTACCTAAAATAAAAATACCAATAAAAGAGATTAATAACCCTATATCCATATGGACAAATCACCCCCCTTGTTTTTGTTTGATATATATTCAAATACTTTAAATTAAGCCTGATAAATCAGGCGACTACAAATAATTGATATGTTGTAGAGACGCAAAATTTTGCGTCTCTACTTTGAAATTCCTATACATCAAGCTATATAGTTAGTTTAAAGTGTAAAATGGAAAATTTTGAGGATAGTGGTAGGAAAAGAGAGTTTAAGAAAGCAAAAAAAGGCATTATGATATTGTTATTTTTTAAGTTAGACGTCTGATAAATAAAACTTTTGATTTATAAAGTTTTTTTTATCATAATTATTTATTAAATCTGTAAAAATTATTTTTATACTCATAATTTGCCAGAATTTGACTAATTTTCTTTCTTTTTTTAATCTAAAATTCTATTGCGTTAGAATGAATGATTAAATTTTCTACCAAAATCCCAAAATTAATAACTATATATATGAAAATTCCAGATATAAATCTGAAATCTATTTTAATATTATAAATGAAATTTCAATTTTGTCAAGAATTAATTTTGAATTATTTTTAAATATTTCTTGATTTTATTGCAATATGAAGCTATAATTATTATACATCTGCATTTTTTAATAATTTAAAGAATGTCTAAATGAATAAAAATCCTGGATATAGAGAATATACACAAGATATTATCATTCCTTATAAAATTAAGGTTAATCCATTTACTTCATATATTGGGAAAAATATCTGTTATTATGATTTAATTGGATCAACTAATGAAAAAGCAAGTGAAATAGCAAAAAATAGTAATTCTTCAGGGACTATTGTAATTGCAGAAACTCAAAATAGAGGAAAAGGGCGTCAGGGGCGGGAATGGATTTCCACGAAAGGAGGGCTTTGGTTTTCAATAATTCTAAAACCAAATTTTTCTCCTGAATATGCTTCTCGGACTACACTCATAACAGCTGTTTCAATAGTTCAGGTTATAAACGATTTATTTAAAATTAATATTTCCATTAAATGGCCTAATGATATTTTTTATAATGATAAAAAAATGGGTGGAATATTAACAGAAATGAATGCAGAAATAGATAAAATCAATTTTTTGATAATCGGGATAGGGCTTAACATAAACAATAAACTGCCTGATTTACTTGAGGATACGTCCTGTTGCTTAAAGGATATTATTAAGAAAAAAATAGATAGAACAGATTTATTAATAAAGATTATTATTCAATTAGAGAAAAATCTGGAGATTTTAAATAAAGATAATATAAATGGTTTTTTAGAAAAAGCAAAAAAATTATGCAATACAATTAATAAAACAATCAAAGTTTCCACTATAAATGAAGAAATCATTGGAAAATGTGTGGATTTAGATAAAAATGGAAATCTTATTCTTCAGGATCTAAATGGCAGTAAAAGGACTATATTTTCCGGAGATATTTCATTGCTGAGAAATGAAATATAAATTCAAAAAAAAATTTAAGAAGAAACTTTTTCTTCCGATAATTACTATATATTATATAGCGGATAGTGTGCTTATCTCCTAAAAAAAGGGGGGAGGGATTAACATGGTTAATCTATTAAGCTTAAAAACAGTTGATAAAAGAGAAACTTCCAGGAATAAATTGTTTACGCCTATCCCAGTTGCAATAAAAAGTGAATTCAGCAAAGTTGTATATCGCAATTTTTTTATGAAAGATTATAGTTCTACAGGATCATGGATTGAATTTAATTACAGTAATGATAATTTTCAGTATGCTCTTTTACCTATCTTAATTCAAGAACATCAAAAAATGTATTTTCTTTATTTAAATCTTTTAAATTATAAAAATGTTGCTTCTCATTTAATGGATTTTTATAATGTAGTAGATAACAATTTATGGTTAGAAATACCTTGTAAAATAAAAAGATATGAAGAAAAAGAAAAAAAATTTGGATTAGGATTGCAGTTTATAAGATAAAAATTATTGGAAATTTATTATCTCCAATACTGGTTTTTCTTCTTAATTTTTCAATTAAACCTTCTTCTTGAATATAAAAACTCTTAATGATATAATAATAATAAAATTAAAGAAAGGGAAAATTATGTCTAAAGTTTTAATTATAATCTCCCGTAAAGAAGGAAATACTGAAAAATTAGGGCAGGCGATATTACAAGGGATAAAAACAGTACGTGGGATAAGTGTAAGATTAAAAGAAGCAAGAGAAATAATTGATGATGATTTATTTGAAGCAAAAGGTATAATTATCGGTTCCCCAGTATATTTTGGCAACATGACAGCAGAATTAAAACAATTTATTGATAATACCTACAGTTTACGCGGTAAATTAAAAGATAAAATCGGTGCAGCATTTGCAACTTGTGATAATCCTACCGGAGGTAAAGAAACAACAATTCTTTCAATAATGCATGCAATGCTTATACACCAGATGATTATAGTCGGTGAGCCGCTGGAAGAAGGCGGATATTATGGAGCTGCTTCAGTAGGAGATCCAAGTAAAGAAGAAATTAAAGTTGCTAAGGCATTAGGGAAAAGAGTTGCACTTTTAGTAAAAAAGATATCGTAGCTAAGAAGGCAGAAGGCAGAAATCAAATATCAAGATGAATTTAAAAAAAATATTATATATAACTATTTTTATCTTTTTAATAAATTTAATAATTTTTTTTTATTTTATATTAGTTCCGTTTAAAGCAAATAATAGTTTTTCTTCTAATATTTTAATAACTATTCCTCCTAATTCTTCAATTAAGCAGATTGCTTCACAACTATATAATTCTGAAATTATTAAAAATCCAATTGTTTTTAGAATTTTAGTAAAAATTACATTGAATGAACATAATTTAAAAGCCGGAGAATATGAATTACCATTGTCAAATAATTTACTTGATGTTCTAAAAAAAATAAAAAATGGAGAATTTAAAAAATACAAAATTACAATTCCAGAAGGATTAACCTATTCTGAGATAGCTGATATACTTAAGCAGCAGGGGATAGCAAATAAAGACATATTCCTGCAAATAGCTAAAAATAAAAAGATTTTACAGAAATATAATATTGAAGCGGATTCAATTGAAGGATATCTGTTCCCTGATACATATATTTTTTTTAAAGGAATTTCAGAAGAAAAAATAATAGATAATATGTTAACCCGTTTTTCAGATATTTATAATGAAGATTTCGAAAAACGTGCAAAAGAAATAAATTTAACAAGACATAAAGTAATTATTCTTGCTTCAATAGTAGAAAAAGAAGCTATGGAAGAAAATGAAAGAAAAATAATAGCAGCAGTATTTCTTAACAGATTAAAAAAACATATGAAGCTTGAGTCATGCGCTACAGTTTTGTATGCTATTGGAAAACATAAAAATAAGCTTTTTGAAGAAGATTTAAAAGTTGAATCTCCATATAATACTTATTTATATGCCGGACTGCCGTATGGTCCTATTTCAAATCCGGGACGGGCTTCTATTTATGCTGTGTTATATCCTGAAAAAATTGATCATTTATATTTTGTTTCCAGAAATGATGGAACACACGAATTTACCAATACTTTTAAAGAACATGTTAGGAATAAAAGAAAGTTTATAAAGTAGAAAGGTATAAATTAATGCTGCAAAAATATTTTAAGGAAATATTTATAAAATTATTTTTTTGTTATTTTTTACATAACACAATTATTTTTGCGCATGCTATTTCCAATGATGCCAGATATATTAAGCATGATGAAACATGGACAGGTACAATTAGTATTCTTGATGATACAGTTGTTGAAGAAAACGTGATTTTGACAGTAGAAGCAGATACTAAGGTGATTTTTTATGTATCATCACCTCAGGAACCGCCAAGGATTATAATAAGAGGAAAATTAAATGTTAAAGGAACTAAAAAAAAAATAGCAATATTTACTTCCTCGCAGGATGCACTATTAAATCCTGTTGAAGATAAAAATAAATTAATTAAATCTATTGTTAATTTTTTTTCAAAAAAAAAATCATCAGAAATAAAGTTCTGGGGTGGTATTCATTTTGAAAATATTAGAGATAATGGCAGCAGTATAAACTATTGTAATATTGAATTTGCCAAAGATGGAGTCGTATGCAATAATTCTTCCCCATTGATAACTAATAGCGTTTTGAAAAATTGCAAAGAATCGGGAATCAGATGTAACTTGAGATCAAATCCTATTATTATTAATAACACATTTACAAATAATCCTATAAGCGGGATTTATTGTCATCAGGAATCATCACCGGAAATTATATCTAATATTTTTAAAAATTTACCATACGGTATAATTTGTCTGCAAACTGCACCGAAAAAAATAGCAAATAATACTTTTATTGAAAATGAAAAAGCTATTTATTGTCATTTTCCAGGTGCTTCACCATTGATTACAGAGAACATTTTTAATAAGAATGAAAATGCTGTATTTTGTGAACAGGGGCCAAGTCCTGTAATTGAAAATAATAAATTTAATGAGAATAAAAAAGCAATATATCTGCAAAGATTGTCTTATCCGCGAATAACCGGGAATAAATTCAATAAAAATGAATTCAGTATTTACTGTTTTCAAAATTCTTCTCCTGTTATAAATAATAATGAATTTTTATTTAACAAAATTGGAATATTTGTGTATTATGCTTCTTATCCAACTATAAAAGAAAATTTTCTTGATGAAAGCAATGAGTATGCTATAAAAGTTGGGAAGCAGTCCTATGTTCTTTATCAGGAACTTATAGCCGGGGGGAAAAAAACAAAAATCGGAATTGGAAGATATGCTCCGCGAAATCCAGGCAAAAATTTTTCTAAAACAAAACCAGATATACAACAGAAGTTTACTGATGTTGATGTCTTGATTAATGCTAAAAATAACTATTGGGGAAAAAATATAACAAAAATTATGAATGAAAATGGTTCAAATGAAAATATATCTTCTATATATGACGGATATGATGAACCGGAATTTGAATTTGAAGGCAAAAAATATCCCTATGATAAAGTTGATTATAGCGGATGGCTATTAAAGTGGGAAAAAAAGGAATAAATTATGTTATGGAAAAAAATATTTTGGATTAATATTCTATTTTTATGTTTAGCAGGATGCTCAATAAAAAATATATTTAAACCACCTTTAAAATCAGGAATTAAAGGTAGAATGGTATGCGGTGAAATTCTACTTAAAGACGGCTATGTTTATATATATAAATCTGCTGAAAAAGGTTTTAAAGATGAACCATTCGTTATTGGCGGTCCGACTAGAGAAGACGGTTATTTTGAAATTAATCTTTCTCCTGGAAAATATTATGTATTAGGAAGAAAAAAAGCAGATGGAACAAAATCATCAATCATGACAGAGAAAGATTATTTTTCATATTATGGCGGAAATCCTGCTTATATTAAGGAAGGAAAATATACTTTTGTGGGATTAACTTCAATGAAAATTTTTTCAGAGAAATCAATTTATAATTTAACAAATAGTGCTAACAATAATATTTTTCAGGGAAAAGTAACATATCAGGGAATGCCAGTTGAAGGTGCATATATATATGTCTATATGGATGCATCTTCGGAGTTTAAAGGTCCGGGATTTGCAATGTCAGGGCCAACCGGCGAAGACGGTTTTTTTAAATTTTTAGATTTACCTGAAAATAATTATTATGTAATAGCACGAAAAAGAAATTCGAAAGATAAAGCAGGACCTGTAGTTCGCGGTGATTATTTTGGGTATTATTTAAATAATCCTATTAATATTAAAAATGATTCTATTATTGAAATTGATATTTCGACAGCCATTAAATCAGGAGAAATCGGAGAACTGGATGAAGGATTTTCAAAAAGCTCTGAAACATATATAAAAGGGATTGTTAAAGATAAAAATAATAAACCTGTCGAAGGAGTATATGTATTTGCATATAATGAGCGGGTAATAGGACATAAAAAGCCGTCATATTTATCACAAAAAACAAATTCCATTGGAGAATACATTTTATATTTTGATAAATTTGATACTTATTATTTAGGGGTACGTCAATTTTATGGTGATTCTCCACAGCCTGGAGAATTATATGGTTTATATGATGGCTCCCCTGATCATTCTATTAAGATAAAAAAAGGTGATAGACTGGAAAATATAAATTTTGTTGCTGATCCAATTCTTTTAAACAGGAGGAAGTAGTATTTATGAAACTAATTAGATTTCTTACAATCGATGGTAAAGAAAAATATGGTATTGTGGAAGATGAAAGTAATATTTATATAGTAAAAGGAGCGCCTTTTGGAAAAATTAAACCAACAACAGAAAAATATGATATTAGAATGGTGAAAATTTTACCTCCTTGTGAACCGACTAAAATTATAGGTATTGGACTTAATTATCGTGATCATGCCAATGAAATGAATTTACCTGCACCTTCAGAACCAATTATTTTTATAAAACCAGCTACAACATTAATTGCCCATCTGGAATCTATAATTTATCCGCCAAAAGTAAATAGAGTAGATTATGAAGCTGAACTGGCTTTTGTTATTAAAGAAAAAGCAAAGGACATCAGTTCTGATGACGCAAAAAAATATATTCTTGGTTATACATGTTTAAATGATGTTACTGCCAGGGAAATTCAACATAAGGATACTCAATGGACTCGAGCAAAATCTTTTGATACTTTTTGTCCGATAGGTCCTTTTATCACTATAGATAATGCGATAAATGCTGATAATTTAAAAATAGAACTTATTTTAAATGGAGAAATAAAACAAAATTCAAATACAAATAATTTTATTTTTTCAATAGAAAAAATATTAAGTTTTGTTTCTGGAATAATGACTTTATTCCCGGGTGATATAATAACAACCGGAACGCCTGCTGGAATTGGACCTATGCAAAAAGGGGATATTGTTGAAGTAAGAATTGAGAATATCGGGACATTGAAAAATTATGTAAGGTAATTTCATTAGATTATCTTTTTAAAATTTTAAAAAGATTGTATTTAACCGTAGATTGACTTTCATTTTCATTTATTAAGGTTAAATTATAAGCTCCAACAGGAATATCTGATGGGAATTGAAAGCTTAAAGTATTTTCATCCTGAATAGAAAAATTATCTATTATTATTGGTGCATGATATTGACTTAATCCGAAATTACCATCTGCTACATAGATTTTTTTATTTTTAAGAGTTATATTATAAGCGCTGCCAAAAGTAAAATAATTACCTATTAAAAATGGAGCTGAAGGATTTGCAATATTGATAAACGATATTCCGTTTTTTATACAGGATAAAAATGCTATATTCCCATCAATCTGTATTCCATTTGCCGGTCCTTCAGTTTTGCATGAAGAAACAAGTTTAGGAGCTTGAGGATCTGATATATCAACAATTACAAGCCCGATATCACTGGCAGCGACATAAGCATATTTATCTTTTACAAAAATATCATTTGCAAAACCTCTGGTATTAATATTTCCTTTATTTATTACTTCGGATGACGAAGATACATCTGAAATTAACAATCCGGAAATATAATCAGCTATATAAGCATATTTATTTTTTACAAAACATTGATAAGCCTTATCATTAGTTTTAAAAGAAGATAATAAAACAGGTTTTTTGGAATTACTTATATCAACTATAGATACTCCTTCTTCTACGCATGATATATAAGCTTTGTTATTATCTAAAAAAATATTATATGCATATCCGGGTAAGGATAATTCACTTAATAGGGAAGGTTTTTGCGGATCCTGTATGGAAAAAATTTTTAATCCTTTTTCACCTGAAGCAATATAAACAAAACTATTTATAGTCTCAATCCCCATAGGTTTACCATCAATTTTTAGTTCTGAAATTGTATTTTGACGTGATTCTTCAGTATTAATTAATACAAGACCATAAAACTGATCAGCTAAAAAACAGGTGTTTCCATTATTTACAACATCTATTGTTGAGCTAAGCCTGCCTGATGAATTTATATGCATAGGATTTATCGGATTAGAAACATCTATTATCTCTATACCAGCTTTAGAACAGGCAACATAAGCTATCTTATTAACTACAACTATACTATTTGCTGAATCTATAGTTCTAAATAAAGAAATAGGGTAAGGATTGTTTGGAAATTTCACATCAATAATATAAAATCCATTTTTACCTGCAGCAACATATGCGTATTCCGCATTTTTATCAATAAAAAGATTAAATAAATTAACTCCTAAATTTATTTTTCCGAACTCTTTTGGCTGCGTTGGATCGGAAATATCAATCACTAATAATCCTTCTTCGCCGTTGGCAACAAAAAGAAGATTATTAACTATCTGAACGGCATTAGCAGAACCTGCAGTTTTTAATGAAGTTACCAGTTGAGGGTTAGAAGGATTGGTAATATCCAGAACAATAATTCCTTCACCTTTATTTAAACCAACATCCCCGCTGGCTAAAAAAATAAAATTATCTTTTATTGAAAGCCCATATATTGAACCATTAACTTTTACTCTGCTTACTAAATTCAAATTATATTGATTTTCAACTTCAAAAATACTTAATCCTGCTTTTCCATCAGCAACATAAATAAAATTTTTTTTAATAGCAAGCGCATAAGCATACCCTATCGTATCGACAGACCATACTCTAATAGGTTTCTCAGGATGACTGACATCCAATATTTCTATCCCATATTCACCGTCAGCAATATATACCCAGTGATGAAATAGAGTTATCCCTGAACTTAAACCAGGAGTATCTTCATTGTTTATGACAACAGGAAAAGAGGGATTGGATATATCTATAATTGTAAGCCCTTTATCTTCATCAGCAACAAAACAATAGTTTTGCGATATAGCTAAAGTTGCTGCATTACCTGGAGTATCACAACTGCTTAAACGATTTGTCCCATTCCCCCATAAAAATATTTTGTTTGTTTTGTTAATTTTTTCACCAGTAATTGTAATTTTTCTATTTATATCATCCTGATAGTAGAAATCCTGGTCTGATTTATTTATTGAAAAAGATTTTTCTATTACATTAAAAGATTGTTTTAAAATCGCACTTTGTCCATCAGGGTTTTTAACAGATATATCATAAGATCCAACCGGAAGATTACCTGAATATGTAAAATTAATTTTACCTTGAGAATGAACTTCAGCATTAGAAGCTAACGTAGTATCAATTTTAACAGTTGCTCCAGGCGCAAAATTTTGGCCAATTAATATGATTTGTTTTTTTTCATCTGATATTAATTGAGAAGGAGTAATAAAATTGATCATTGGTAATGCTTTTGTTATGGTTAATGCCTTTTCTATTTGTCCGATTTCACCGGTATCTTTATTGATCAATATTAAATCATAGATATTATCCGGAATTTCTTTTGGAATCATAACTGTAATAAGATTTGGGTCTAAAAATCTATAATTTTTAATTTTTAAAATATTTGATAATATCTGTAAATTACCGCCTTTATCAATTGTAAATAAAAATTCATTATCATATGCAATTTTGTTTAATAAATTTTCGTTCTGCCATACTTTGATAATTTTTGGTTCAGATATATTTTTTATATCTATTACCAAAAGCTGAGTCCCTGTAATGCAATAAATATAGTTCCCTTTTACAGTTAAATAGCTGGTAGGCGGGGCATTTATCTTTTTTAGTAATTCAGGACTTGTTTTGCTAAATGATTCAAAAATTTGAATACCACCTTTTTCAGTTGCAAGAAAAATATGATTATTATCTTCATATAAATAATTTACAAATCCAGATACCTGAAATGTATTAATCTGGAGAGGCCTTTCCGGAGTTTTGTTATCTAATAAAATAAATCCATTTTCTCCGGCTGAAATATAAAGGATATCACCTCTTAAAATAAAATTATATGCAAAAAAGGATGTAGAATGAAATACTAATTTAGGTCTTGAAGGATCAGGTTTTGTTTTTATAACTTGCATTCCATTTTTTCCAAATCCAACATAAATATATCCATTATTAATATATAAATCATTAAGTGGATTAAGCAGATTAAAAGTACTAACAATAGTTATATTAGATAAATCAATTAAATTTAAAATATATAATTTATTATTATCAGCAATATAACAATAATTTTCTTCAACAAAAACTTTAGTTATAGATGTTTTTGTACTAAAAGAACCTAATAATTTATCAGGTTGAAATTGATTTTTAAGTTGTAAAATCAATAATCCTTTTTCTCCGCATGCAAGATAAACATTATCTTTTTGCACATATATATCTTCTATTGATTGTAAAATATTCCATTTTGAAAGCAATAATATATTTTTACTTGATAGAAAAATATCCAAATTCTTTGTAAAGTTTTTTCCTATTGTAGTAATATTTGTTGCTGTGCCAGTTGGCATTGTTGGAGGATCTATATAATGAATTTCCGGCGGGAATGCTTTAATATTGTGAAAATTTAATAATAAAAAAAATAGAGAGATAAGAAATTTTGTTTTAATTGGATATGAGATATATGTTATATTGTATGAATTAAATTTATGCAAAGTTTTTTTATATAGCATAATGTAAATATAACATTGCAAAAATTATAAGTCAAATATCGATTTACAATAATTTCACTTGACTTTAAATGAAAAATATAAAAGAATAATATAAAAAATAAAAAGGAGGAAATTCTATGTTAGGTTTAACTGAACAAATTGTTTCTACTGTAGCTAATTTAATGGCAATATCAGCAGAAACTGCACCTAAATCAAAAGGTGAAAGTTTTTTAGTTTTCAAAATTATTCAAGGGGATAAAACCAAAGAAATAGCAGAAGCTATGATTAGTTTAACTGAGGTGTTTGCAGACCGTCATTTTATAAGGGATGCTAAAAATGTTGAGAATGCATCAGGAGTGCTTTTAATTGGATTAAAAGGTGCTACAACAGTTGGACTAAACTGCGGTGCATGCGGTCATGACACATGTGCTAAGATGAAAGAAGCTAATCCTCATGAAGGCAAAGCATTTTTTGGACCAATTTGTTCTATGAGATATATAGATTTTGGAATTGCTTTAGGTTCAGCAGTTAAAACCGCAAGTATTTTAAATATTGATAACCGAATTATGTATCGTATAGGAGTAGCTGCTAAAAAGAAAGGTTTTCTGGAAGCAGATATTATTATGGGAATACCTTTTGCTGCTACAGGGAAAAATATATTTTTTGATAGATAGTATTTGAAAATTGGAGCATATTATGTATCTGGTAAATGCCGAACAAATGCGGGGAATAGATAACCATGCAATAAAAGAGATTGGGATACCCGGTCAGATACTGATGGAGAATGCCGGCAGGCAAGTTTATAATATAATTTCCAGTATTTATTTTAATAATCCTTCTGATTCAAATAATAAGATAAATATTTGTGTTCTGTCCGGAACAGGTAATAAT
The DNA here is from genome assembly GCA_964457585.1 of uncultured bacterium. Classification (GTDB taxonomy): domain Bacteria; phylum JACRDZ01; class JACRDZ01; order JACRDZ01; family JACRDZ01; genus CAYWFU01. The sequence continues at coordinate 17,462 of CAYWFU010000030.1, forward strand.
GGAGGAGATGGATTAGTAATTGCCCGTCATTTATTTAATAATTCCTGTAAGGTTAATATAGTAATAGTTGGTTCTCCCGCACAAATGCAAAATGATACACTTGTAAATTATAAAATTTTAAAAAAATCAAAAGCAAATATTATCATTGTAAAAAAAATATCAGAAACAAAAAAAATAGTTAAATATATAAAAGATAGTAATTTTATAATTGATGCGCTTTTAGGTACTGGACTGGCAAGAAATGTTGAAGGATTATTTGCTAAAATAATTGAACTTGCAAATAATTCATCAAAAAAAATCATATCTGTTGACATCCCGTCAGGAATTAATGCAGATACAGGGAAAGTGCTGGGAACGGCAGTAAGAGCCTTTCATACAGTAACAATGTGCTTACCTAAACGAGGATTATTTTTATTCCCCGGGAAAGAATATGCTGGAAAAATTTCAGTTGTTGATATTTCAATTCCTTATTCTTCAATAAATAAAAAAATAAATACTAATCTTTTACTATGGGAGGGAGCAAAAAAATTTCTTCCATCACGTCCGCAACAGGCGCATAAAGGCAATTTTGGCAAGATTTTTATTTTATCAGGATCAAGAGATTATATTGGAGCGCCTGTGTTAACTTCTCAATCAGCATTAATAGCAGGTTCCGGATTAGTTTATGTTGGTATTCCAAAAAACTTGTATCCTATACTTGCAAAAAAATTTTTAGAACAGATCCCCGTTGTTTTGCCTGAAACTGAAAATGGGACAATTAGTTTAAATGCGTTAGAAATAATAAATAAAAAGATTAAAAGTTTAAAAATAGATTGTCTGGTTATCGGACCTGGTCTCGGAATTAACAAAGAAACCGGAGAGCTTGTTAAAGCATTATTATCAATAGTTAAAATCCCGATCATTTTGGATGCAGATGGAATAAATTCTTTAAATGGAGATACGTCTTTTTTCAAAAGAAAAAATGCAGATATAGTTCTGACACCGCATACAGGAGAATTTTCACGGCTTACTAATAAAGAAATAAACTTGATTGAAGAAAATAGAATAGAAGCTGTTGAAAATTTCATATCTAAATATGGCTCAGTACTTGTATTAAAAGGAATGCACTCTCTGATTGGTTATAAAAAAGAAATTTATATGAATCTTACAGGTAATTCAGGTATGGCAACAGCCGGTAGCGGTGATGTCTTAACGGGTATGATAGCAAGTTTTATTGGACAGAAACGCGACATTTTTAATGCTGCCAAGCTTGCAGTTTTTCTGCATGGAAGAGCCGGCGATATTGCGGTTAAGAAAAAAAATGAAATGAGTATTTTGGCATCAGATATTTTGAATAACATTCCTCATGCGATAAATGAATTAATGAAATATAATAAATCTCCATACAATTCGACTTATTCACTTGGTGATATTGTTAGTGTTCCTTCGTTTTTTTTGGTTTAAAAATATTATCATATATCCATATATGCCAGCATTGATAATTAAAAGTAGAATCCCTAAAATAATTTGCAGATTTCGAGTTAAGATTGATGGGTAAAGTACCGGTAAGATATAATGTTCAATAAATTCTGAGTTATAACCAGTTCCTCCTCCTTTTATTCGAAGTAAATTTTCAAGTGGTGTAAGTGGACATGTCCATCCAGTTAATTCTATAATAATTCCCCATATAACTGCCGGGATATGTATTTTTATTAAATATTTCCATTTAAGTACAAAAAATCCACCCAGTATTGTAAAAAAAGCAAAAATAAAATGTACTAAAACTATCAGATCGGCAAGAATATTATAAATCATTTTTAGTACCTATTATTAAATTAACAATAGTAACGCCAGTTCCTCCTTCATTGATTTCCGGATGATGAAAACTATCTATAAAAGGAAGTTCTGTCAGGATTTTTTTAACAATTTTTCTTAAAATTCTCTGCCCGTGTCCATGAACAATTTCCAGAGGATTTATTTTTCTAATATAAGCTTTATTAAGAAAACTAATCACTTTCTCTCGCGCTTCATCACCTGTAAGTCCGATTATATTAAGTTTATTTCCTATATTATCATCCTCATCAAAAGTTATAGAAACAGGAGCGGGTTCTTTATTTGTTTTCAAAGGAGGTAATGTTTTTTCCAAATCAGAAGGATAAACAACAATTTTGAAATTATTAACGCTTAATTTAATTGTTCCTTGTTTTTCATCTTTGCTGATTACTTCCCCAATTTGATTGGAATTAGATATCTTTATTTTTTCTCCTATTTGAACTTCTTCAAAAGTAAGATTATTTTTTTTCAATTCGATAAATGGAGATAAATCTTTTTTGATTTTTTTATCATATTCATCTGCAATTTTTTCAAAAGATTTTTTAACCTCTGAATAAGAAGCGGATTTTACAGCTTGTTCATTAGAAATTATATTTTGCAGTTTATGTCTCAATTCCTTTACCAATAATTTAAATTCTTGTTTATATTTTATTTGATACATATCAATTTCTTTTTGAAGGATTGATAATTTTTCTTTTTCTAAAGAATATATATCGGATAAATGCTTTCGTTCTTTTTCCAGTTCAAATTTTTCATCTTCTAAAGCTTTTTGAGCTTTAGCCAGAAGTTCAAAAAAATCTTCTTTATGTACACTATATCTTTTAACTTCATTTATTATAAATTCAGGTATTCCTATCCGTTCAGCAAGAAAAAGAGTCATGCTTTCCCCTGCATTTCCCATAGTAATTTGATATGTGGGTAAAAATGTTGTTTTATCGAAATTTACCGAAGCATTAAGCATTCCCCGCTCTGACAACACCATCATTTTCAGGGAGTTAAAATGAGTTGTTGCAATAACACGGATTTTTTTTTCTCCCAGATATTTAATGATGCAAAAAGCTAGATATGATCCTACTTCAGGATCAGTGTCTGCGCAGATCTCATCAATTAATACAATTGAATTTACAGAAATATTTTCAAGGATTTCTTTAATAAAAAGAAGATGAGAAGAAAAAGTGCTTAAATTTTTTTCAAGAGATTGCTCATCACCTATGAGAGCCCATAATTGATCAAATACTGCAATGGTTGTTCCATCATTGCATGGAAAATGCAACCCTGATTGAGTCATTAATATTGCAAGACCAATCATTTTTAATGCTGCAGTTTTACCTCCTGCATTAGCTCCGGATATAACAAGAACATTGAAATCAGCACCAATAGAAATTGATACAGGGATAGGTGTGCATTCTTTATTAAATAATAATAATGGATGTTTGCCATCAATAATTTTTACTATTCCGCTTGAATTCAATTCGGGTTCTCTGGCATTTATTTCAAGCGAAAACAATGCTTTAGCATTTATTATATCAAAAGTTATTATGATATTATAGTTATTAATAAGAATATCTTTTTTATTTTTTATTTCTTTTGTTAATGCGCAGAGTATATTATTAATTTCTTTTTTTTCCTGATAAAATAAATCCTGCATTTGATTATTTTTTTCTACAATTTCAAAAGGCTCAATAAATACAGTTGCTCTACTTCCTGATTCATCCTGAATAACACCCTGAATATTTTTTCTGCATTCCTGTTTTATAGGAATAACAAATCGTTTATTTCTAATAGTTATAATCGTGTCCTGAATGGAACTGCTAAAACTTTTAGAATGAAATAGATCAGTAAGCAATTTTTTAATTTCATTGCTGCAATGAAAAATATTATTGCGGATTTGCACCAATGCTGGACTTGCGCTATCAAGTATCTCTCCATTTTCGTCAATAGTATTTGTAATTCGATTCTGTAAATCCGTTAAAATATTTATTCCTTTCCAGAAAAAAAATATATTAGGGTATTCACTATCCTGAAATGGGGAAAAGTAATCCTTTAGTTGCTTACTTATATACAAAATATTTTTTATATATAAAATTTCTTCAGATAAAAGACATAAAGTTTTGTCTATTTTATTAAGACATTTATTTTCTTTTAATTCAATAATAGGTAAATTACCTTTAATCTGAATAATTTTTTTTAATTCCGATACTTTTTTTAGTTCTTTATCTACAATTTTGTAGTCTTTTTCAGGTGATAGATTCTCAATTTTTCTTTTTCCATCAAAGGTTTTAGCAAAAGAAGTTAAAATTTCTTTTATTTTGTTATATTCTAAATTTTTTAAAGAATGGTTTTTCATTGTAATATCTCTATATTTTTTCTTATCTGGAAGTGCCAAGAATACCCTGCAATTTACTGCAGGAATGAATTGGCACAAATATAAATAATAAATAATTCATATCAGAGACAGAAGATATCTCGCAGCTTGCTGCGAGGTATCTTCATTTAATCATAAATGATGGAATAAAGTCAAGTTAGGCTGCCTTCGGCAGCAACTTAAGTTACAAAGTGACACAGGCACAAAGGCACAAAGTAAAAACAATCTAAAGTATAAATTTTTAGTTTTCTTTTCAACTTTGTGCCTTTGTGCCTAATTAGTTTTTCAATTTCCTGTACCTCAAGATAAGGAAAAAAACAATTAAGAAAAAAACATTTGATTTTTTTAATTAATTATATTATTATAATTAGTTCTTAATTGAATCAAAGGAGTTTAAAATGGATAATATAGTAAAAATAAAGCAACTTTTTAAATTTAGCGAAAAGGATGCTAATAATTTAATTAAAGTTAAAAAATTAATGGAAGAATATAAAGACGAAGTATCAAATAAAGTATATTCTGAACTGTCTGAATTTGAGGAAATAGCTCATTATTTTACAAATAAGGAAATTTTAGCAAATACAAAAAAAGAATTTGCAGGATGGTTTGGCGAGCTTTTTAATGGAATTTATGATAATAAATATTTTTCTAAAATAAGACAAATAGGTATTTCACATGCAAAGATGGAAATGCCCGCTCATTATAGAAATGTTTCTTTTTCTATAACAAGAACATTTTGTCACAAAATAATAGAATCAAATTTTAGTGATAATAAAGAAAGAATAGAATTATTAAATTCAGTAAACAAAATAATCGATATAAATCATGATATAATGTCCAGCAGTCACAGAGAAGAACTTCTGGATAAAGTATCTATAACTTATAGAATAGAAAGCAATCTGATAAAATTTAGCGAGCATTTTAATTATGCATTAAATCTTATACTGGTTATTGCTTTAATGATAATTTCTTTAGGTATTGTTGGTTTATTTGCTTATGATATTTACAATCTTATAACCGGACATCTGGATCATGGTATAATACATATTCTTGGTACATTACTTATGTTGTGGGTAATGATTGAGCTAATGGATACAGAAATTGAACATTTGAAAAATGGAAAGTTTTCTATAAATATTTTTGTTGAAGTTGTTTTAGTTGCTGTTATACGGGATGTTTTAATTGGAACTCTTGAGCATGGAGACCTATTAAAACAGACAACTTTAGTTGGGACAATATTAGTACTTGGAATAGTATACTGGTTAATTTCTAAGGTTGAAACAAAGAAGAGTAAAAAGATGCAGTAAGTATATTCATTTTTGAGATTCTGACAAACAGGCTAGTTTTTCATATACCCAGAACAAAGCAGGATTAAGCTGCCAGTAATTAAGGTAAGCCATTTTATTGGTTTCGCTATCTTTATCCTGCATAGCATGCATAAGTGGTACCTGAGAGCACCCACAGCCATTACAGTCAGCTTCTTTACCATAAGCGCAATGGTGTTTGTATTTACCGTCTGCCGCATAAAATTCAAATAGTTTTTTTGTGACACATTTTTCTATGGAATTCCATTTGGAAAGTCCGCCGGTAGTTTTTAAATAATATCCTACTCGTTCAGTCATAAATATACGGCTCCCGAACTCCTGTCTGTATTTTACCAGTTCATCCAAAACAGCATCTCGCTCTTTCAAAGGGATGAATTCTTTATTTTCTTCGGGATTTGCACCTACTGTAGGGCAATAGAAACAAAAATATATACCTGCTACATTAGGCCGATTAACAAATTCCAGAATTGTCTTACGGAGATGAGATCGGTTTGATTGGCAGATTGTAATATGTATCATTATCTTTTTATTCTGGTTATCAAGGATATCAGTTACTTTTTTAAAAATTCCTTTACCGCGCAAACGGTCATGAATATCTTCCGGACCATCAATTGATAATGAGTACAGTGCTTTGTTAACATCAGGATAACCTAATGTTCCATTTGTGAAAATTTTTACAAAATCAAAAATTCTTCCTGCTTCCCAGCACATATTCTCCCGCAGCAAAGGTTCTCCGCCTAAAAGATAAATGACACGAAAACCTTTAGCGCGCAAATGTTTCATAAATTGAATCATTTCTTTATCCGGTAAGTCCTGCCGGCGTTCTTGTCTCCACCAATAACAATGAGTGCAATGAAGATTACAGCGGTTTGTTATATCCAATCCACCACCGACTAAAACTTCTTTTTGTATATATTTAACAAAATTGCCAGCAGTTAAATAACGGCTGCAAGTGTGTAATAAGGTCATAAATTTGTTTCCTATTACTACAGCGCTATAGTGCGATAGAGCTATAGAGCGACAGTTCTTTATTCATCGCACTATAACACTTTCGCACTCTCGATCTTTCTATCGCACTATCGCACTGTCATACTGTAGCGCTGTAGTACTATTCATTATTCAATAATTTAATTATCCATGGTTTAAGATAATAGACATAAGGTAAAAAATTATTTTTGCTCCAGAATTCTACTGAATCAGGCCGTAAATCAAGTCCAGCCGATGCTTCAAGTCCGCACATCATATCACACTGATTGCAATCGGGTTTTTCTACGGGTTCTACTGTACAACCCTGTTTTATTTTACCATCAGCAGTAACCATAGTCAGCATCCATGGATGACAAACTTTGTCTTTACTGCCAACCATTTTTAAATAAGTATTTGAACTGGCAATTAAGGGATATTTTTGCTTTAATTTTATTAAAAGTGAAGCGCTGGCGATTCTTTCTTCTTTGCTGAGTGCCTCCTGTTCAATTCCCTGATATGGATACATATAATTGAAAATAAGTCCTTTTAATGATGTTTTGGATAAAATATGACATAACTCTTCAATTTTGCTCACATTTAGTTTTGAGAGAGTGGTCATTGAAAAGATATTTTTTTCAGAATTATCAGACAGAGTAGTCAATATCCGCTGGAAAGTACCTTTCCCGCGAGCTATGTCATGATGTTCTTCAATACCATCGATACTTATCCATATTGCATCTGTATTGATTTTGTTAATGGTACGAGTACCGTTGGTAAATAGAACGATTCTTATGTTTTTGAATTTAATATAATCAATTAATTCTTCAATATCCTGCCGTAATGTAGGTTCTCCGCCTTCTACATAAATAGCTGTACAGCCCATATTATAAAGCCGGTCAATAATTTTTTTCCATTCATTTGTTGACAGGTCTTCAGTTATTTTATTTACCCATGGACAATGAATACAATGCAGATTGCATCGCTGAGTTACTTTAATAGCGGCTACTAATGGGGAACGATCATGGAAATAACTATATTTAATTTTACGATATACAAGATAACCAAAATTGTGTCGTCGCATTAAATTCCCCTTATTCCGATTAGAATTTAATCACGGAAAACCATAGATGTCAATGAGATTTTTTGAATTATTAATATTTCAGCTATTAGAATATTTTGGGTATCATTTAGAGGTGGTAAAAAATGAGATATTGTTTTATTATATAATAGGAAATGGGGATGCCCATTTGAAAAATTTTTCTATTCGTTATGAAAATGAAGGACAGATTAGACTTGCGCCCGCGTATGATTTAGATTAGATTAAATTATTAATATATTCACCAAACAACTCTATTTTTTTTGCATCTTCAGGTATAAACAAAAATGGCTTAACATCTTCTGCCAAAAGTTTAAGGTTTAAATTGGTACAATGCTTAATGAGTTTTTCTTTTAAATCAGGTAAGTTATCTATATCTATTTTAGTTTTAAGATAATCATAGTTCGGTTTCGTTCTGGCAAAAAGGAAAATTGCATCGAAAAAGTCTCTGCCCATGGCTCGTTTACGCATAAAAATAGCATAGATTTTTTGCGAAAGCAGGATGTCAGAAGGAACAACATTAATACTGGTAAATACATCAAATTTATTAAGGATAATTTTATCGGGTTTATAAGAAAAATTTTGTGGTTCTGAATCGAGCTGAATGAGAATTTTTTCTTCTTTGTGGAAGGAAAGGTTGTTTTTATATAATAAATCAGGTATTCGGATATATAGTCTGTATGCGCCTTCAAAAGAAATTTTCAATTCTACGGCAAACCCATATAATTTTAGTTTTTTTTCAATAAGTTCACCGAGAGCCTTAAAATTTTTTTTATTAAGTCCCTGATTATCAAAATCCAGGTCTTCAGAAAATCGAGGCAAAACATAAATTATATGTATAGCTGTTCCACCCATAAAAACAAGATTTTGTCCAAACTTGGAAGTAAAAACAATTTCAAGAATTTTATATTGCAAATATTCACGCAAAATATTCCTTTTAAAAGACTTCATATTTTCAGGGTAAAACGATTCTATCTGTTTTAGTTCAAGCATTTTTTATAAACTCCATGAAAGATTTTATTCTATTTGCCAATGTTTTTTGTTTAAATTTTTCAAGATATTCCATCAATTTTTTTTCGTTTATAACTTTATGAAAAGTATCTTTATTTATTCGCAGGCTATCAAAACTATCATTGTCTTTTATAGTATGATTTAAATAAAAATAATCAAGGAGCGCTTTTTCAGCGGATGCGATCTTGAAATTTTTATTATCATACAGTTTAATTTCATACCCGAAGAAAAGCTTCGGATTTATGGTTTTATAAGTAAAATTACCAATTTTAGTCTTAAAAATATAGGTTCGCCTGCTTGAGGCGGATGTTATGCTATAAACACTTTCGGGAATAAGCCCATAATGGGAAAGCGCCATTTCAAATGAAATATAAGAAGGACTGTAAATTTTATTGGCAATCTCGAATAACGTGTTTTCATTAATTTTAAAATCAGAAAATATATAAAAGCTTTTAACAATTTTTATGATATAACCTTTGTCCTGCCATTCATTAAGTCTGCGTCTATGAAAATTGATATCTATTTTTTTTATATCATTTAGAGAGAATATCGTAAATTCTTTGAGTTTTTCTTTTAGTTCTATATATTGCATTTTATTTCCTTAAAGTGTTATTTTTAGCACTAATACGAAATACAGCATAAATTAAAGCAGGTTTGATGTCAAGTAATAAATAAAATTTTCAGAAATTTCCCAAAATGTTATTTTTTTGTAGTTGCTCAATTCGTTGAGCTTAAAAGAGCTTGATAAATCAAGCAACTACAATTATGAAAATTAGCAATTTTTGCTATTTAGGAAATTTCTGTAAAATTTTTACAAAAAACAATCTTGACAAAAAATTAGGAAAGGGGTCAAATAAATTTTAAAATATTTGAGCAAAAAAAATAAAAAAATTATTGTAACTATTCAGCACATTTATTTTGCGGTGGAGGAGAGTCTGTCATTCCCGCAGTGTTTAAGCGGGAATCCAGATTTTATATTTAAACTGAAAAATGGATTCCCGATTAAACATGTCGGGAATGACAAGCCAAAGGTGCACGCCAATACAGTATTTTATGCATTATCCGCCAAATTGTGCTGAATAGTTACAAATTCAGATTTTAAAGAATCAGATTTTAGATTTGCAAGTTTTAGCTTAACAGATTTAAAAAATGCTAATTTTAATTCAGCTAAATTATTTGACACAGGATTTTTAAAAATAGATTTTAGTAATATACAAATAAATGAAAATGAATTAAAACAAGCGTTATTAATAGAACCTAAAAATAGTATGGCATCGCATAAATTAGAAGCCCTAAGACTTAAAATACTAAAAAATCACACAGCTTCTGTTTATTCAGTAGCAATATCAGAAGAAAGCGGGATAATAGTTTCTGGCTCATTTGATAACACTATAAAAATATGGGATATAAAAACAGGGGAAGAAATATTTACAATTTATTTATTTAATCAAAATGAATGGATAGTATTGGAAAAAGATAAAGTAAAAACCAGATCAGGGTTTGAAAATAAACATATTTGTTATGGTGTTGGACTAGTCAATTTTCCATATCAGGCAGTAAATCAAATAAATTAATTTATGGTTTCAGGATATTCATGTCATGCTTCTCTGAAATCAGCTTTAAGTTTAATAAGTTTTTATAATGCGGAATACAGCATATATATGATTTAATTCGGAATGTATTCATCTTGACAACGTGTAGTTTATAAGCTACAATATTATTAGCAATGGAAAAAACAATAATTTCATACAAAACACAAGATAACGAAGAACCATTTACTAATTGGCTTTATTCTTTAAAAGATAAAATTTCCCAGAAAAGAATACTTGTCAGATTGAAAAGAGTGGAGCAGGGTAATTATGGAGATTATAAAAGATTTAGCGGAATATTGGAGTTACGTTTTGATTTTGGAAAAGGATACAGAGTGTATTGTGGTGAAGATGGGCATGCTTTTGTAATACTGCTCGTTGGAGGTGATAAGAGTACCCAGGAAAAAGATATATACTCAAACTAATCAGGTTTGCGAATTTATAACGCTCCTCTGTACTCCATCTTGAAACGATCTTCATTCGCAAAATCCTCAATGTAGTTAAAACTACACCTGCGGTTTTGCTCAATCAGATCGTTCCAATCTGAAGCACATATGAACATTCTAAATTCGCAAACCTGATTAGTTTGAGTATAAAAAAAGCATTGGAATATTGGGAGGATTACCATGAACAAAAAAAAATATAGAACATTAAATGAAATTGAAGAAGAGTATTTTACTATGCATCCAAAAGAAATTAAACAGTATCTTGAGGTTGCTTTAGAAGAATATCAGAAAGACGGAGATGAAAAAGCTTTTTTATCTTCACTTGCAGTTGTTACCAAAGTAAAAGGTGGGTTTACAAAACTTTCTAAAGAAGCAGGATTGAATCGAGAGCATCTGTACAGGGCATTATCCAAAGACGGTGATCCAAAATTTTCAACCGTTATACAAATACTTAATTCGCTAGGACTTAATTTGAAAGTTGCATAATGGCAATATTTTATAATATATCCTAACAACGTTTTTTATTTTTTCGTACTGAAAACCCAAAATGTCCCAGTTTTCGTCCTAATTCATAATATTGCCCATGAGCATAAGCTAATAATCCTGCTTTTTCCAGACATAACCGTCCTTTTTCATCTAATAAATTGGAAGAAACCTGTACTGCTATGACTTCTGCCAGAAACATTGTGTGAGAACCGAGTTTTAGCAATTGTTTTACTTTGCACTCAATATTAATAGGACATTCCATAACAATCGGACAATGTACTTTAATAGCTTGAACTGGTGTTAGACCTGTAGCAGTAAATTTATCTATATTACGGCCTGATGCAACTCCGCACCAGTCCAATGCATTCACCTGCTTTATAGAAGGTATATTTACAACGAATTCATGTGTTTTTTGAATTATTTTATAAGAATATCGCTCAGGGCGAATAGAAATAAATAACATTGGAGGTTCACTGCAGATTGTCCCTGTCCATGCAATGGTTATTAGATTTGGTTTCCACTCTTCTGTTCCGCCGCAGCTCACTAAAACTGCTGGAACAGGAGATAGCATTGTTCCTGGTTTCCATGATTTTTTTTTATATATTCTGATTTTATTAACACATTTCACAATTAATTCTTTCTTTTTTCTTTATTCCTCTTCTCGACTTCATCCTGAGTATAAACCCACCCATCTTTTACATCTTTCAAACCTTTCTCTATCTTTTGAAGAACATAAAGATGATATTGGATGTCCTCTAACAAGCAATCATCAGGTAATCCTTTGAGAAGATTATTTACTTCTTCTTTTGCTGTCTGCATAATTTTCTCCTTCATTCTGTTAAATTAAAATTTAATCACAGAAAACTATAGCTGTCAATGATATTTTTTGTTTTTTAATTATGGCAATCAAATTATTTATTCCTACAGCTGCAAATATCCACAAAAGCGGTGTAATCGGCGCTCGCTGTCCTGCATCTCCAAAAAAAACCAATGCGCCTGTAATACAATGCAATATAAATATATATAATGCAATATATTTTTCCCATTCTTTTAAACTAAAATATATTCCTGCAAAAAATAATAATAGTAAAGGGTAGTAATAGATTTTCCCAATCGTTCTCCATACTTCTTTTGGTCTGGGAAGAGTGGTTAAAGGATGCCAGTATTGCCAGAAAGTAATAAATTTTTTACCTGCTAAAATTATATATTTATCAGGATTATTGGTTATCCATTTCCATCCCATATGCCAGTAGCGCAAATCGCGTTCATTTGCTGTTATTCCTTTTGAACGTCCAAACTGCAGATTAAGCCAGGGTGATCCTGACTGCTGTGCCCAGTCAACCCAATCTGTAGCATTTCCCCAGCCGGGTTCGCTTCCGCTGAAATAAAATCTTGCAGAACCGCTCCATGGCACCCAGACTCCCTGTGAGCGTGAATTATTACCGCCCCAGAATCTTAATCCGCCTGCTGTGCTGATTGGAATAAATTCTTTAAAAACAATATAATTTCTAATTGTCCAGATAGAAATTATTATTGTAAGTATAAATATGATCGTTGTAAAAGTTTTAAAAATATTTGATAAATTTTTTTTATAAATTAAAAAAACCCATAAGAGCAGGAATGGATAGAAAAACGGGGAAGAATAAGAAATAGTAAGTGATGCTAATCCTAAGAGCAGTCCGATTATAACTGCATATTTATAAGAAAATTCTTTTTGAATTTTTAACATATAATATATAGCTATGATTTCAAAAGTTATATATGGTATTTGTGAAAGATACCATGATGAAATTTGAGTAAGAAGTGGATCAAAAATAAAAAAAATACTTGCGATTTTACCAGTATTTTCATTTTTTATATTTTTACCAATTAAATATATAAATATGCAGATCACACTTGATAAAATAGCTTGAACAACTCTTATAGCCCAATATTGGTGTCCAAAAATAAAATATAATAAAGAAAGAAGATACATATAAACAGGAGGTTTTTCTGTAGCAGGATCGCCGGGATTTACCACAAAACCATATCCTCTGGCAATATTCATTGCAACTTTATCATAAAACACACCATCAACGCCAGGGTGGGTGTTAATCCCTTCAACAAAAAAAACATAAAGCATTTTAACAATAAATGAAAGAATGAAAATAGCTATTAGAATTTTTTTTTCATCTATAAAAATGTTCTTTAATTTTTCTTTAATCATTTTTTTATCCATATTTCACGATT